>DASQIV010000652.1:0-5435 GCA_035631415.1 Pseudoneobacillus sp.
ATCAAAAAGTTCCAAAGTTGCTTCAAAGGATGAATTTGATTTGCTAAGAGGTTATGTAAGAAATAAATATATTTCAACTGGTAATGAAATGATAGAAGGAAATGTAAGCATTGCTCCATATAAGCTAAAGGAAAAAACACCATGTACATTCTGCTCCTATAAACCAGTATGCCATTTTGATCAATCGATTGTGGCAAACGATTTCCGAGTATTAGTACCTCAATCAAGAGAGCAAGTGATAGAAGGTCTAACAAAGAAGGAGGAGGTTTCACTTGTCTAGAATCACAATTCCAGCAAAACCATCAGATGCTACTTGGACCGATGACCAATGGAAAGCCATTTTTGCTAAAAATCAAGATATTTTAGTGGCTGCAGCTGCAGGTTCAGGAAAAACAGCTGTTTTAGTCGAACGGATGATTCAAAAGATTGTCTCAACGGAAGATCCGATTAATGTGGACGAATTATTAGTTGTGACATTTACAAATGCATCAGCAGCTGAAATGCGACATCGTATCGGGGAAGCGTTGGAAAAAGCCATTAATGTAAATCCAAAGTCAGCACATTTAAGAAAGCAATTAAGTTTATTGAATCGTGCTTCGATTTCAACACTTCACGCCTTTTGTTTGGAAGTGATACGAAAGTATTATTATTTAATAGATATTGATCCAAGCTTCAGGATTGCAAATGAAACCGAAGTGCAACTTTTGCGTGATGAGGTACTAGACGATCTGTTTGAAGATGAATATGGAAAACAGGGAAATGAAGCATTCTATCAATTGGTCGATGTGTTTAGCAATGATCGCAGTGATATTGCATTACAAAAAATCATTGGTGAGCTTTACGATTTTGCAATGTCAAATCCATCACCTGAGGATTATTTGCAAAAAGTCATTTCGATGTATGAAGTAGACACAGACACGTCGATTGAACATTTACCTTTTATGGAGCCTCTATTATTTGAAGTTGGTTTACAGCTAGAAGGAGCACGAGATTTAGCAGAACAGGGCTTGGAATTAACGAAATTACCAGCAGGTCCTGCTCCAAGAGCGGAAACCTTTTTAAAAGATATACAATTAATTGAATCGCTAGTAAAAGCAAACGGTGAATCTTGGCACGCGATGTACGAAGCGATACAGTCGTTGTCATTTTCGACTTTAAAAACATGCCGTGGTGATGAATTTGATAAAGATTTAATAGAAAAGTCTAAAAAAATTAGAGATAAAGTGAAAAAGATTTTAACGGACTTAAAGGAAGAATTATTTTCTAGAAGACCTGAGAGCTTTCTTAAGGATATAGATTTAATGAAAGTTCATATTGAAACGTTAGTGAATTTAGTAAGCAAATTTTCTGAGCGGTTTGCTGCTATTAAAAGAGAAAAAGGATTAATCGATTTTTCCGATCAGGAACATATGTGTTTACAAATATTAACGAAAAAAACATCAGAGGGACATATTCAGCCTTCAGAGGTTGCTCTGATGTATCGTAATCATTTTAAAGAAGTATTAGTCGATGAGTATCAAGACACGAATATGGTTCAAGAGACGATTATCAAAATGGTTTCACAGGAAAATGAAGAAACAGGTAATTTGTTTATGGTTGGTGACGTGAAACAGTCCATTTACCGATTTCGATTGGCAGAACCAAATTTATTTTTAGGGAAATATACTCGTTTTCAAACAGTTGGGGATGACACAGGATTAAGGATTGATTTAGCTAAAAATTTTCGAAGTCGTAAAGAAGTTTTACATGGAACCAATTTCTTATTTAAACAGTTGATGGGTGTGAAGGTTGGAGAAATTGAATACGACGAAGCGGCAGAATTAAAGCAAGGGGCAGCATATCCTGATTCTGAAGATTTTTCAGTCGAAGTGTTACTTGTTGATCTACAAAAAAAGGAAGAAACGAGTAAAGAAGAAAGTGATGACGAAACAGAATTTAATGCTGTGGAGCTTGAACAGGCACAAATTGAAGCTAGACTAATGGCTGGCCAGATTAAACAATATATTTTGGAGAAGAAGCCAGTATATAACCCTAAAACCAATTCCTTCCGTCCTGCTACTTATCGAGATTTTGTCATCCTGTTTCGTTCCATGACATGGGCTCCGCAAATTATCGAGGAATTTAAACATCAGGGAATCCCAATCTATGCGAATCTGTCTACTGGGTATTTTGAAGCAACAGAAGTAGCGATTATGATGTCGTTATTAAGGGTCATAGATAACCCTCATCAAGATATTCCACTAGTATCTGTTCTTCGTTCACCGATTGTGGGCTTAAATGAGGAAGAATTAGGAAAAATTAGAACGTTTGTTAGAAAGGGTTCATTTTTCGAGTCGTTGATTGCTTTTACAAAAAGTAATCAAACATTAGAAAATCAAGTTCTCAATGAACAGCTTAGCCAATTTTTACTGCAATTAACGGAATGGAGATTAAAGTCACGGAAAGGTTCATTATCTGAGTTGATATGGCAGCTATACCGTGATACTCACTTTTATAATTTTGTTGGTGGAATGCCAGGGGGCAAACAACGACAGGCTAATTTAAGAGCTTTATATGATCGTGCTCGTCAGTATGAAAGTACTTCCTTTAGAGGGTTATTTCGCTTTTTAAGATTTGTGGAACGAATGATTGATCGTGGAGATGACCTCGGGGCTGCAAGGGCACTTGGAGAGCAGGAAGATGTTGTTAGAGTCATGACGATTCATAGCAGTAAGGGATTAGAGTTTCCATTTGTATTTATCGCAGGATTGGCTAGAAATTTTAATACGATGGATTTGAAAAAGTCATTTATGTTAGATAAAGAATATGGATTTGCTGCAAAGTATGTAGATCCTGAAAAACGAATTTCTTATCCATCCCTTCCGCAATTAGCCTTTAAAAGAAAAAAGAAATTAGAAATGCTTGCCGAGGAAATGCGTGTTCTGTATGTAGCTTTAACGAGAGCAAAGGAAAAATTATTTTTAATTGCTTCGGTAAAGGACTTGGAAAAGAAAAGAGAAAAGTGGTTAAACACTTCATCGCAATTAGATTGGTTATTGAAGGAGTTTGAACGGATAAATGCCCAAAGCTATCTTGATTGGATAGGTCCTGCTCTTATTAGACACAAGGATTGTGAAAGCTTGCGTGAAGGAGAGGGACTACATCCATTAGTAAAAGAGGAGATTGTCAACCATCCTTCTTGTTGGAACATAAAGCTTCTTAAAGCAGAAGAAATAAAGGAAAAGGAGCAGGATGAGGAAGAAGAAAGTGAAAATTACTTGGAGCTTGTTGAAGGTGGAGAGGTAGTACCCGTTCAGTCAGAATGGTACGAAAGAATCAATTCACAATTAGATTGGCAATATCCATTTATAGATGCTTCTAATTTTCGTTCCAAACAGTCTGTTTCTGAAATGAAAAGACAAAGGGACATGGGGAATGAAGAAAGTGGCCAAGATTTATTAAAAAAATTTCAAAAGCCAGTACTTAAACGCCCGAAATTTTTACAAAGAGATTCCTTTTCACCAGCGGAAAAGGGTACAATTTTACACCTTGTAATGCAGCATATCGAGTTAAGCAAACCGATTACGCATTTATCTCTTTCAATTTACCTAGAAGAATTAGTTAAGAAAGAACTATTAACAGTGGAGCAAAAAGAGGTTGTAAATATCGAGCATATCCTTCGCTTTTTTGAAACAGATATTGGACAACGGTTGCTAAAAGCTGAGCAAATACAAAGGGAAATACCATTTAGTTTTTCCTTACCTGCTAAAGAAGTTTACCCGGATTTTCGTGGGGAAAACGAACCGATTTTCATTCAAGGTGTGATGGATTGTGTGTTTGAAGATTCAGAAGGGACCGTTCTTCTTGATTATAAAACGGATACCATTACTGATAGGTACAAAGGTGGATTCATTGAAGCCGAACCTATTTTAAAGGGTAGATATCAGTTGCAGATTGAGTTATATACTCGTGCATTAGAACAAATCTTAAAAAAACCAATAAAAGAAAGTTATCTATATTTCTTTGATGGGTCACATGTAATTAAAATGGAATAGATAAATGAAAGAGAAGACAGCAATTGACACTGTCTTCTCTTTCTAATTATTACCGGAAACAGGTTGATCTATTAAATTAGTATCTAAGACACTGTTTGCACTAAATCCATTTGCAGTGAAGAAACCGATACCGGTGTTGACCGCACCTGCACCGGTACTGGACTTTGAGGCAGATTTTGGAGAGATAAATAAGGAATCCCCAAATTGTACTATCCCACCAGTCACGTTAACAATCTGAACAGGTCCAATAATCGCCGGCATGATCTAACTCCTTTATATAATCTAATTACTCTCTTTTTTATTCTGCTTCATCATTTTCTAAATGACGGATATGTTTCACTCTGGCTTCCAAACAGATATGATTACTACTACCAATATGAATCATTGAGGCGGAGGAAACACCTATTACATCAATATGAGATACTCGGATCATCGGTGATAAATTCATCGTTTGAATGACAATATCTTCTTCAATGGCAGGTAAGGGAATGACTTCAGAGAATATAGGATACTTTGAATAATCTCCTTCAGAACCAAGAAAAATTTCCTGTTCTCTTTGAACAGCTAATGCTCTTGAAAGAGCGTTGATAACACTGGAATCCCCAATTTGAGTGACTGATGATATGGCTACAGATTTAACTTTTATTGATTGAACTTGCGAATTTCTACTTAACATTTGTATCAACCTTGTGGTGATAACGGAACAAAAGGTCCGATGATGAGAGATTCTGCAGGCGTGTCAAAAGTAGAGGATAATTGGATGGTTTGTGTGTCGCCAACCATTAATAAGGATGAGCTTGTAACTCCATCTACTTGAATGGTGGAGACACAAATATCGCGATTATATACTTGAAAAATCATGTGTTAGTTCCTCCTTTTATTTCTGTAGGAAGATTATTTAAAAATATCTTTATTCCTTTATGAATGTCGTTTTTAATCGATTCGACAATTTGATTACCTGCATGTGCTAAATGCTCTGGGGTTCTTTGATCTAATGGAATTTGATTAATATAATACTCGATCCGACTAGGTAATTGCTTTTTAACATCATTTTGAATAAAAGTAACATAGGAGTCATCTAATGGAATGTTATTTTCTTGAGCGTATTGTTGAACAATTGGACTCACTTCAGTTTCAAGGTACTGGAGAATAGGTTCTTCAATTCGCATTGTATATTGCATTTTATCGGCTGGCTTGAGGGGATTCTGTGCTAGTTGTTTGCCACTAACGGCAAATTCATCCATTCCCTCTAAATCAGTTGGATTAAGACCAATATTGAGTGTACCTTCTAACGTCTCAATTTTTAACTGATCAAATTTATATTCAATTCTTTCGACATTAATCGGCGTTTTATTTTTTAACCCCTTCATTTCTTCTTCAAAGGTTTTTATTACATTCTCT
>DASQIV010000653.1:0-2133 GCA_035631415.1 Pseudoneobacillus sp.
TTAGGTGATTTCTTATGTATCACAAGATTAAGATTATTCTTCATTTAGATATTAAGGCAATAAGATTATTGTTAGAAGCCTATTTTTACTTAGGTTGGGTACGCTGTCAATTACTGTGTCGATCATTTTCAAAAATCGCTCCTTCTCTCGGTGTGTATATGAAGGAAACGGCTTTAGAGGAGTCCCAAGAATTAAATGCTGATTTGAAAAAAATCAGGCATTCTATAAAGATTATGAGTAAATATACCCATTGGGATAGCAAATGTTTAGTAAGAGCCATAGCTGCGATGAAGATGCTCGAGAGACGTAAAATTAACAGTACACTATACCTTGGAACAGGGAAGGATGAAAATGGGAAGATGATTGCTCATGCTTGGTTAAGAAGTGGTTCGCTTTATGTGACAGGATACGAAGAAATGCATCGATTTACTGTTTCGGGTATGTTCGCAAAAGTTACTAGTATTGTAGGTGAAGAATAAAATGAAAATAGCATCACTATTATTTTATTTAAAAAAACTTCACAATTATTCGGGTAGAATTCTTTATATTAATCTAGCATTAAGTATGCTAATGGGGCTTTTAGATGGAATAGGAATCTTTTTACTCATTCCATTATTAAGTATCATTGGGCTAGTTGATTTAAATTTACCTAACATTCCGTTTTTTCACATGTTAAATTTTTTCGTTGAAATACCGAAAGAGGAAGCACTCCTTATCATCCTATTCGTATATTTAACATTGGTTATAACTCAAAGTTTGGTCTCACGAAATGTAGGTTTACGAGATATTAGAATTCATACAGGCTTTATAAATAATATCAGATTGGAATTATATGAATCTTTATTAAAAGCAAATTGGGAATTTTTTATCAAGAGAAGAAAATCTGATCTAGTGAATTCCCTAACATCAGAGCTAGGAATAGTCACTAATAGTACATTTTTGTTATTACAGTTTTTAGCCTCACTTGTTTTTACTGCAATCCAGGTAGTTCTTGCCATGTTTGTCTCCTTTAAAATGACTTTACTTGTTTTAGTTTGTGGACTTTTTGTTTCTATTCTATCGAGAAGGTTTATACGAAAATCTAGACAACTTGGAACTGTCATGAATGAGCTCTCTCAAAGTTATCTTGCGGGAATATATGATCATTTTAATGGTGTGAAAGATATTAAAAGTAACTTGTTGGAGAACTCACAATTTAATTGGCTTAGCAACTGGTCTGAAAAGGTTGCAATAGAGAGATTTGAGAGTGCTAAATCTCGAAGCAATTCTAAATTCATTTATAAAGTATTTTCATCTATTATGATTGCATTATTTATTTATGGGTCCTTCAAACTTTTTCAAAGTTACGGTGCTTCACTATTATTGATTATCGTCATTTTTTCACGTTTATGGCCACGTTTTACAGGTATTCAATCAAGCTTAGAAAATATTTCATCAGCACTGCCAGCAGTTCAAAAAATTATCGATCTTCAAGAAGATTGTCAGAAATCTGAGGATTTAAGTGGTTTGTTAAGCGTAACAGGGAAAGTAACTCAAAGAATGAAATTAAATCATTCACTTGAATGCTCGGATGTGTACTTTCGATACAACAGAGAACATAGTAAATTTACTTTAAATAATATCAAAATAAACATACCGGCAAATAAAATGACTGCTATTGTAGGGAAATCAGGTGCAGGAAAGAGTACTTTAATTGATATTTTAATGGGGCTTATCAAACCAGAAAAAGGAAATATATTAATTGATGGTAAGGGACTTACAGATTATGACTTCTTAATACTTAGAAATTCTATTAGCTATGTACCACAGGACCCATTTCTCTTTCATGGGACTATTAGAGACAATTTAGTGATGATAGAACCAAGTGCAACTGATGAAGATATGTGGGCAGCATTAGAGTTTTCTTCAGCTGCAGAGTTCGTTCATAGCCTCCCAAATGGTCTAGACACGATAATAGGTGACAGAGGGATAAAATTATCTGGAGGAGAGCGACAAAGGCTTGTTTTGGCTCGGGCCATTCTAAAAAAACCTTCTATTCTTATATTAGACGAAGCAACTAGTGCGCTAGATTCTGTAAACGAATTAAAAATTCAAAAAGCAATCGAACAACTAAAAGGAAAAATGACAGTAATT
>DASQIV010000654.1:0-2469 GCA_035631415.1 Pseudoneobacillus sp.
CGATCTTTTTTCCTACATTTGCTCTGTTAGAGAACTATGGATATTTACCAAGGGTAGCCTTTAATTTAGATCGATTATTTAAATCAGTGGGAGCTCACGGAAAACAATCTCTTACGATGGCAATGGGCTTTGGCTGTAATGCAGCAGCAGTGATGTCCACTCGAATTATCGAATCACCTAGAGAAAGAATGTTAGCTATTTTAACGAATAATTTTGTCCCATGTAATGGAAGATGGGGAACGTTAATCGTTTTAGCTTCCTTATTTATGGCTGCTGGCTTTACAGGTGGAATGAAATCACTCGTTACGACAGGGGTGATTGTAGGAATCGTTTTATTTGGAATTGTTGTAACGTTTGTTGTTTCATGGGCATTATCAAAAACATTGCTAAAAGGTGTGCCGACCCACTATACGTTAGAACTTCCACCATATCGGAAACCGAAAATTTTTGAAACCGTTATTCGAGAATCCATTTCCAAATCACTATCCGTACTTATTCGTGCCATTAAAGTAGCAGCACCAGCTGCCATCTTAACTTGGATATTAGCCAATATAACGATTGGTGATTCTAGCATTTTATTACATGCTGTTCAATTTTTAGATCCATTAGGTAAAGCAATTGGCTTGGATGGGTATATCCTAATGGCTTTTATCGTCGGATTACCTGCAAATGAAATTGTCTTACCAGTTCTATTAATGGGATACCTATCTACTGGAGAATTAATTGATGTGGATGGGATTGGAGATATTAAACAACTGTTCCTAGATCACGGCTGGACTTGGTTAACGGCTTTGAACATGATGTTATTCTCTCTACTCCACTTTCCTTGTGGAACAACCTTAATTAATATTTATAAAGAAACGAAAAGTCCTAAATGGACATTTTTATCTTTTTTAATTCCAACGGTTATTGCCTTCTTTGTTACATTTGTCATTGCTTACGCGGTGAGATTCTTTCATCTAATTTAATGAAGAATTAATGAATAAGACTCCTTGTTTTCCTCACAAGGAGTTTTTTACTACTTTACGAACCCTTCAGACAAGCCTAAAATGAATATGTATAGCGACTTCGGAAAAGGAGATTTTTCCTTCTACGAGGCAAGCAATGAGCTGGATTACTATAGAAATGTAGGCGATTCATTTGAAATTAATTATTGCAGAAAAACCTGACCAAGGTTCGACCTTGGCATCCCCTTTTAAAACAAAAAAACAAGCGGGATATATTGAAATATTGCCAAATGAAATTTTTCAGAATGGTGCTTTTGTAACATGGGCAGTTGGCCATCTATGCGAGTTGGCGGCACCAGAAAAATATGATTCTTCTTATAAAAAATGGTCATTACAGACCTTACCCATTTCACCTGAACAATATCAGTACGAGGTAGTGAAAAGTAAACAAAAGCAATTTGATATCATCGAAAAACTGATTCATCATCCCTCGGTAACTGAAATTATTCATGCAGGAGATGCTGGAAGAGAAGGGGAATTAATCGTTCGAAATATACTTCGATTAACACGTTCTCAAAAGCCGATGAAACGGCTGTGGATTTCTTCTTTAACGGCTAAATCTATTAAAGAAGGTTTTACTAATTTACTAACCGAAGAGGATACTAGAAACCTATACTTTGAAGCATACACTAGGGCATGTGCAGATTGGCTTGTAGGAATGAATGCTTCCAGGCTATATAGCTTACTCCTTCAACAAAAAGGATTTTCCGATGTATTTAGTGTAGGAAGGGTTCAGACTCCAACTTTAGCGCTTATTGTAAAAAAAGAATTAGAGATTGAACAATTTGTTTCAGAGCCATTCTGGGAGGTTGAGGCAACCTTTTCGATGGATAAAAGAAAGTATACGGGAAAATGGGAAAAGGATGGAAATTCAAGGATAAATTCAAAAGAAATGGCTGAAAAAATAGCTACTTTTTGTGAAAAGAAAGAAGCTGCAATTGCAGATGTACAGGCAGAGAAAAAAGAATTTTTACCGCCATACCTGTATAATCTTTCAGCCTTGCAGACAGAAGCAAATAAGCGATTTAAATTGTCTCCAAAAAAGACATTGGATATTTTACAAAAGTTATATCAAAAAGGAAATGTTTCTTACCCACGTTCAGATTCAAGATTCGTAACGGCGGAAGAAGCGAAAACATTTCCATCTATCCTGCAAAAATTCAGCCATCTGTCTGATTATGAATCACTTTTTCCATTACCCATTCAATCGATTCAAGATAATAGTCGTTACGTAAATGAAAAAAAGGTAACCGATCACTATGCAATTATTCCAACAGATCAAGTTCCAAATATAAGTAAACTTCTTCCAGAAGAAAAACAAATCTATGATTTAATTGTTCGAAGCTTAATAGCTGCACATTATGAAAAGTCGATAACGGAATATACGACCGTAACCACTTTAGTGGATGGGCGAGCTACCTTTATTTCCAAAGGGAAGGTCCAGCTTCAAGAGGGATGGAAA
>DASQIV010000655.1:0-8033 GCA_035631415.1 Pseudoneobacillus sp.
CAGATGTCATTCAATCTGGTGGTATGGCAAAATTTTTTTTACAAGAATATAAAGTATTCATCAATGGTGAGCAAGACCAACGGAGAGGAAGGAAGCTCCGAAGTGGAGATAATATAAAGATTCCTGGTTTTGGAGAATATGTAATTCTTTAACTTAAAGGATGTCAAATTCATGTATATTGAACATTTAGTTCTAAAAGATTATCGCAACTATGAACATTTAGAAATGAATTTTGAAAATAAAGTCAATGTCATCCTTGGGGAAAATGCTCAAGGTAAAACCAATGTGATGGAATCTATTTATGTTTTAGCTTTGGCAAAATCCCATCGTACAACAAATGATAAAGATTTAATTCGCTGGGACCAAGAGTATGCTAAAATAGAGGGTAGACTGCAAAAAAACTATGGGTCTTTACCAATGCAGTTAGTCATTTCCAAAAAAGGAAAAAAAGCAAAATGCAATCATATTGAGCAACAAAAGTTAAGTCAATATGTAGGAAATATGAATGTAGTCATGTTTGCGCCTGAAGATCTCCACCTTGTAAAAGGTAGTCCACAAATAAGGCGCCGATTTATTGATATGGAAATTGGCCAAGTTTCCCCTATATACTTACATGATATGAGTCAATTCCAAAAAATACTACAACAACGCAATCACTATTTAAAGATGATGCAAATCAAGAAACAAAACGATGAAACGATGCTCGAAATTTTGACTGACCAATTTATTCAAGTGGCAACGAAGATTGTTCAAAAACGTTTTGAATTTATCCATTTGTTAGAGAAATGGGCAAAACCAATTCATTCAGGAATATCTAGAGGGCTTGAGACCTTGAAAATTGAGTATAAGCCATCTGTAGATGTATCAGATGAACAAGAGTTGTCGAAAATGGTAGAAAGGTTCGAGGAAAAATTTCATAAAGTAAAAAATAGAGAAATCGATAGAGGTGTCACCCTTTTTGGGCCTCAGCGAGATGATCTGCTTTTCTTTGTAAACGATCGAGATGTTCAAACTTTCGGCTCACAAGGTCAACAAAGAACAACGGCATTATCTATTAAATTAGCCGAAATTGAGTTGATTCATGCGGAGATTAAAGAATATCCCATTTTATTATTAGATGATGTTCTATCAGAATTAGATGATTATAGACAATCCCATTTATTAAATACAATACAGGGGAAAGTCCAAACGTTTGTAACGACGACAAGTGTTGAAGGTATTGACCATCAAACACTTAAAGAGGCTGCTACATATACGGTTGAAGCTGGATCCATTGGAAAAGTACAGTGAGGTGATAGGATGTATATTCACATTGGGGATGAAGTTTTAGTTAAAACAAAGGATATTATAGCCATTCTTGATAAAGATAGCGTTCATTCTTCTGACTATATACAAGAATATCTCCAACATAATGAACATAATACCGAAAATCTCTCAAAAAACTCCTTTAAGTCCATAGTGATTACAAGCGGGAAGATATATCTCTCCCCCTTAGCCTCAACTACTCTAAAAAAGAGATCTATGCAGCTTTATGTAATGGACCATTAATAGCCTTATTAAATTGGGGGATTTTTGTTCCAATGATTAATTTATATAGATTGTATTAAAGTATGTAATGGAAAGTGTGGGTGACTGTTTTGACAACGGAACCAAAAGCAATTCAAGAACAATCCTATGATGCCGATCAAATACAAGTATTAGAAGGTCTTGAAGCTGTAAGAAAACGTCCCGGTATGTATATTGGTTCAACGAGTGTTAAAGGCTTACATCACTTAGTGTGGGAAATCGTTGATAATAGTATAGACGAAGCATTAGCCGGTTATTGTGATGAAATAAATGTTGTAATCGAACCTGACAACAGTATAACTGTTATTGATAATGGTCGTGGAATCCCAGTTGGTATTCATGAGAAAATGGGACGTCCTGCTGTTGAAGTCATCATGACGGTACTTCACGCTGGAGGTAAATTTGGCGGCGGAGGTTATAAAGTTTCAGGTGGTCTACATGGTGTAGGGGCTTCTGTAGTAAACGCCCTTTCAACAGAATTAGAGGTTTTTGTTCACCGTGATGGTAAAATTCATTATCAAAAATTTGAAAAGGGTGTACCTGCTGCTGACCTAAAAATTATCGGAGATACAGAACGTACAGGGACAACTACCCATTTTAAACCAGATAGTGAGATTTTCACAGAAACCCTAGAATATGATTATGAAACTCTTGCTACTCGAATTAGAGAGTTAGCCTTCTTAAATCGTGGTTTGAAAATAACCATTGAAGATAAACGAACTGAAAATAAAAAGAATGAGTACTGCTATGAAGGCGGTATTAAATCATATGTAGAACATTTAAATCGGACAAAAGAAGTCATACATGACGAACCGATTTATATGGAGGGTGAACGTGAAGGTATTTCTGTTGAAGTAGCTTTGCAATATAACGATGGTTATACAAGTAATCTTTACTCTTTCGCTAATAATATTCATACATATGAAGGTGGTACCCATGAGTTTGGTTTTAAAACAGCTTTAACTCGAGTAATTAATGATTATGCGAGAAAACATGGGATTTTTAAAGAAGCAGATGCTAATCTTTCTGGTGAAGATGTACGTGAAGGAATAACGGCTATTATTTCGATTAAACATCCAGATCCACAATTTGAAGGACAAACCAAAACAAAACTAGGCAACTCGGAAGTTAGAGCCATTACAGATACAGTATTTGCTGATACATTCGAAAAGTTTTTATTAGAAAATCCTTCAGTAGCTAGAAAAATTGTAGAAAAAGGCTTGATGGCAGCAAGAGCAAGACTTGCAGCGAAAAAGGCTAGAGAACTAACACGTAGAAAAAGTGCTCTAGAAGTATCAAGTTTACCTGGTAAATTGGCAGATTGTTCTTCTAAGGACCCTGCTATAAGTGAAATATACATTGTTGAGGGTGATTCAGCGGGCGGTTCTGCAAAACAAGGTCGAGATCGCCACTTCCAAGCAATTTTACCGTTAAGAGGTAAAATTCTTAATGTTGAAAAAGCACGCCTTGATAAAATTCTCTCCAACAATGAAGTTCGAGCGATGATCACAGCAATTGGAACTGGTATCGGGGATGATTTTGATATTTCAAAAGCCCGTTATCATAAGATTGTTATCATGACAGATGCCGATGTGGATGGGGCTCATATTCGAACACTTATCTTAACATTCTTTTATCGATATATGAGACAAATATTAGAAGCGGGATATATCTATATTGCCCAACCACCATTATACAAAGTTCAACAAGGGAAACGAATAGAGTATGCGTATAATGACAAAGAACTTGAACGCATCTTCGCAGAATTGCCAAGTCAGCCTAAGCCGAATATCCAACGCTATAAAGGTCTAGGTGAAATGAATCCTGAACAATTATGGGAAACAACAATGGATCCTTCAACTAGAACAATGCTTCAGGTTAGTTTAGAAGATGCTATCGAGGCAGATGAAACCTTTGAAATGTTAATGGGTGAAAAAGTAGAACCACGCCGTAATTTCATTGAAGCAAACGCACAGTATGTTAAGAACTTAGATATCTAGAAAAGCGGAGCTAGACAAATAGAAAAGTTTTCGTTGCTATACAAATTAAAAGGGATCAAAAGGATAGAGGATTGACCCCTATCCTCCTTTTTTCTTTTATCCAGATCAACTGGTGATCAAACAAGGTTTATCGTCACCTGATATAGGAGGTACCAATTATGGCTGAAACACCAAATTCTCAAATTAAAGAGATTAATATCAGTCAAGAGATGAAATCTTCCTTTCTTGACTATGCGATGAGTGTTATTGTTTCTCGTGCCCTACCAGATGTTCGAGATGGATTAAAACCAGTTCATCGCCGTATTCTTTATGCTATGCATGACCTTGGTATGCATTCGGACAAGCCTTATAAAAAATCTGCCCGTATCGTTGGGGATGTAATCGGTAAATATCACCCTCATGGTGATTCTGCTGTTTATGAAACAATGGTACGTATGGCTCAGGATTTTAACTATCGTTACATGCTTGTAGATGGTCATGGAAATTTTGGATCAGTAGATGGTGACGCAGCTGCTGCTATGCGTTATACAGAATCAAGAATGTCTAAAATTTCGATGGAATTATTAAGAGATATCAACAAAGATACGATTGATTATCAAGATAACTACGATGGTGAAGAAAAAGAACCTGTCGTCCTACCTGCACGTTTTCCAAACTTATTAGTAAATGGAACAACAGGTATCGCTGTAGGGATGGCTACTAATATTCCACCACACCAACTTGGTGAGGTGATCGATGGAGTATTAGCCATCACACATGATCCTGAATTGTCTACGCAAGAGTTGATGGAGATTATCCCAGGTCCAGATTTCCCTACAGGAGGACTTATCTTAGGACGTAGCGGTATCCGTAAAGCCTATGAAACTGGCAGAGGATCTGTAACCATTCGTGCTAAAGTAGAAATTGAACAAAAATCAAATGGTAAAGAAGTAATCATCGTAAGAGAATTACCATATCAAGTAAATAAAGCAAAGTTGATCGAAAAAATTGCAGAATTAGCTCGAGATAAGAAAATTGATGGCATCACAGACTTAAGGGATGAATCTGACCGTAAAGGGATGCGTATTGTCATTGAGGTCCGTAAAGATGCTAATTCCAATGTTCTTTTGAATAACTTATATAAACAAACATCCCTTCAAACTAGCTTTGGAATTAACACATTAGCCCTTGTTGATGGACAGCCAAAAGTGTTAAATCTAAAGCAATGTTTAGTCTATTACTTAGAGCACCAAAAAGTGGTTATTCGTAGAAGAACTGAGTTTGAATTACGAAAAGCGGAAGCAAGAGCGCATATTTTAGATGGTTTACGAATTGCTTTAGATCACTTAGATCAAGTCATTAGTTTAATTCGCAGCTCGCAAACAACAGATATTGCCCGTGAAGGATTAATGACTACATTCCAGCTATCTGAAAAACAAGCTCAGGCAATCCTTGATATGCGTTTACAACGTTTAACCGGATTAGAACGGGAAAAAATTGAGGAAGAATATCTAAACCTTGTCAAATTAATTGCTGAACTAAAAGCAATTCTTGCAGACGAAGAAAAGGTTCTTGAAATCATTCGTGAAGAATTAACAGAGATTAAAGAACGTTTTAATGATAAGCGTCGAACTGAAATTGTTTCCGGTGGATTAGAATTCATTGAAGATGAAGATCTTATTCCTCAAGAAAATATCGTCATTACGCTTACCCATAATGGATACATTAAACGCCTTCCTGTTTCTACTTATCGTGCACAGAGACGTGGTGGTCGTGGAATTCAAGGAATGGGGACCAATGAGGATGACTTTGTTGAACATTTAATCACAACCTCTACCCACGATACAATACTTTATTTCACCAATAAAGGGAAAGTTTATCGTACAAAGGGGTATGAAATTCCAGAATATAGCCGAACAGCCAAAGGGATTCCTATCATAAACCTACTCGGAATTGAAAAAGGTGAGTGGGTAAATGCTATCATTCCAATAGAAGAATTTGTAGATGATTGGTTCTTATTTTTCACTACAAAAGAAGGAATTTCAAAACGTTCTCCACTATCTTCCTTTGCCAATATACGTAATAATGGATTAATTGCTGTTAACTTACGAGAAGAAGATGAATTAATTTCAGTAAAATTAACAGATGGTTCAAAAGAAATTATTATCGGAACTAAGAATGGAATGTTAATTAGATTCCCAGAAACCGATGTCCGCTCTATGGGAAGAACGGCTACAGGTGTTAAAGGTATCACTCTAGGAAAAAATGACGAAGTCGTTGGAATGGAAGTACTAGAGGAAAATACAGAAATTCTTATTGTTACTAAAAATGGTTATGGGAAACGAACAGATTCCGTGGAATACCGCGTTCAAAGTCGTGGTGGTAAAGGGATTAAAACATGTAATATCACAGATAAAAATGGTGACCTAGTAGCTATGAGAGCAGTCTCAGGTGAAGAAGACCTCATGCTGATTACTACAGGTGGTGTTTTAATTCGCTTAGATGTGAATGAAATCTCTCGCATGGGACGTAACACTCAAGGAGTTAGATTAATTCGCCTTGATGAAAATGAAAGTGAATTTGTAGCGACAGTAGCAATAGTAGCTAAAGAAGATGAAAAAGCAGACGATGAAGAATTAAATGAATCAGTAGAGTCAAATGAGTCCAATTTGAATGCTATTGGGTCAGAAGAAAATTCTGAAACAGACAATGAATAAATGGTATGAGGAGCACAAAATTGTGCTCCTCTTTTTTTATATGGTGGAATGAGAACTGTTACATATGTTCATTTTTTGTAAAATAAGGTAAAATGATAGGGAATTCCAATGACTTATCCTCTAATAAAACGGCTAGAGAAAGTCTGTTGTTTAATTACTTATAAAAGAAGAATTATGTTTTAGTTATGAGGTGGAGGATTTGCGGGTTAAAATCGCGGAATTACAGGAAGGCTGTATCTTAACAAAAGATATCTACAGTTGGACAAATAAGCCAATTGTGGCTAAAAAAACCGTTTTAACGAGAGAAGTAATAGACGTCTTGCATGCCTTCTTAATAAAAGATGTAACGGTAGAAAAAACTTTAGTAAATGGTATGCCGTTTATTCCTGCAGAAGTAATAGAAGATGATAAACCGAAAGCAATAGAAAAAACAGAAAAAGTAATAAAAAGTTTTATAGATCTGTATTTAGAGGCTGTACAAGACTATAAGAAAGAGTTTATATCGTGGCAGTCGGGGTTAACTATTAAAATTGGACCTATTCGTGCCCTATTGTTACCTTTACTAGAGATGTTAGAAGACTCTCCATCTGAAATTTTTGAACTTCATCATCTCTCTAAAAAAGATGATTACCTCTATCACCACGCAGTAACTGTTGGTTTATTAAGTGGGTTTATTGGGAAAAAATTAAACTATCCTAAAGGGGATTGGGTTCAACTAGCGTTAGCTGGCTGCTTAGCTGATTGTGGGATGGCCAAGGTTAATCCAGTCATTTTACACAAAAAGACATCTTTAAATGCTCATGAATATGAGGATGTAAAAAAACATCCTGTATATAGTTATAAATTAGTACAAAGTATTCCAGCTTTAAGAAATGAAGCGAAAATAGCCATTCTTCAACACCATGAAAGAATCGATGGTAGTGGTTATCCTCTAGGAGATACAAGTACGAAAATTCATCCCTTTGCTAAAATCATTGCGGTAGCAGACATGTTTCATGCGATGACGTCCGAAAGAGCCTATAAAGGAAAACAATCACCTTTCAAAGTACTTGAAATGATTTTACAAGATAGCTTTGGGAAGTTTGATATGAGCGTTGTAAAAGTATTAAGCTCTGCTTTAATGAACTTTTCAATTGGAAGTAAGGTAAAGCTTTCAGATGGTCAAACTGCTGAGATTATTTTTATCGATCAGCAAAATCCAACACGTCCTTTAGTAAAGTTAATGGAAACCAATGATATCATTCATTTAGAAAAAAATAGACATTTATATATTGATGAAATTAAACAATAATGATTTTGTAAGATAGCTTTAGTGGGAAAAGGTATTTTCATAGTTTTGTCCATTCATGTGTAAAAATGTATACATGGATGGGCAAATATAAACTAATTATGATTGTTTTAAAAGTTTTTAATATAATGCTTGCGTTTAAAAAGTTAGCCTGATATAATAATTCAGGTCGACACGAAATGTTAGTTTTGAAACGTAATAAACTTTTAATAAAGTGTTGACGTAGTAATAACAAAATGTTATATTAATAAAGTCGCTTCTGAGCGATAATGAATTGTTCTTTGAAAACTAAACAACCAAACATTAACAAAGGTAAGGCTTCTATTATAGAAGTTTTTAAACAAGCCAGAGTAAACTTTATGAGCTAAATCATCTCTTTTTTGGAGAGTTTGATCCTGGCTCAGGACGAACGCTGGCGGCGTGCCTAATACATGCAAGTCGAGCGAATCTTTAGGAGCTTGCTCCTGAAGGTTAGCGGCGGAC
>DASQIV010000656.1:0-4979 GCA_035631415.1 Pseudoneobacillus sp.
CCATTAGATGTGGGAAAGAAAAGTATCTTTTGGTATATTGATAAATTTGGTTTATATCAAGCTAGTAAAGACTCTTTATTGGGAAGGATTTTGAGGAAACAAAAGGACCCCATTCTTGGCTCAGACCTTAAACCGTTACTAGAAAGCGGGAAAATCAAATTAAAAGCAAGAACGACCTCCGTTCAAAATGATACCTTTCATTTCCAAGATGGAAGTGCAATTAAGGTCAATAATGTCATCTGGTCAACAGGCTTTCGACCGGATTATAGCTGGATAGATATTAACAATCTATTGGATGTTAAAGGATTTCCCTTACACGAAAGAGGAGTAACTTCTATAAATGGTCTATATTTTCTTGGCCTTCCATGGCTGCATTGTAGAAGCTCTGCTTTGCTTGGTGGAGTTGGCAAAGATGCAATGTACTTGTTTAACCATCTTATTCTTAATTATTTACCTGTTACAAATACTTAACCAGAATAATAGGCCACTAAAATAGTCATCAATATGTTGACTATTTTTTTATGATTAGACAATTATTTCTCAGACCTAGACACGAAAAAAATAATAACACGCAAGTTTTTTTCGGTACACAGTAAATATGTATCAGGTAAACTAATTACTAGAAAGAGAATTCAGGTGGTGTATTTATGAAGGATAGCCAACAAGTTTTTGAAACAATGCTAAATCATACTTTTGATATGCTCTTGATCGCTGATCAAAATCGCCGCGTTTTATTTTCAACACCTAATTTTAATGAGGTTACAGGTTATAGTCCTGAAGAATTAAGAAATATGGATGCTTTCACTATCGTACATCCAGACGATATAGAATACATGCATAATAGACATCAAAATTTGCTTACTACACATCAAAATTCTACAGTGGAGTACCGGATGATAAATAAGAACGGAGAGGTTCGATATTTTGAATGTAGAACAACGCCTCTTCCGGATACGAAGGATTTTCTTCAGGTTGTTTCTACAAGAGATATTACCGAAAGAAAGCAGATGGAGCTTGAATTAGAAAGGCACAAGAATCGACACGAAGTTTTGCAAAAGAGTCTAAAGAACTTTTCTTATGACCTTTCATCCGTTATGAAACTAACAGACCTTGAAGAGAGGTTAGTTAAGGAGTTGGGAGTCACTCTGCCAGGCTCTAATCCTTATATCCTTAATACTTATCCAATGAATCTACCAAAATTACTAGTAGGGAAATTCGAGACATATACAGGCAAGATTCTTATAAAAATAGGTGAAAGAGAAAAGAAGCCTTATATCCTTTCCTTAAAGGCAAATGCCATTAAAGAAAAAATGGAGTCCATTTGGCTAGAAACGCTAGTCCATTATACCGTGATGGTTTTTGAAAATTTAAATATGATTGAAGGACTAATGAACCAACTAGAAGCTGCACTAAAGAGTAAGGAAACCCCGCAATGGGTGCTGCGAATGATGTTTAATCTGCAGGAACAACAGCGGTTGACACTCTCAAGTGATTTGCATGATACCGTATTGCAAGACCAAATTGATTTATATAGAAGGATGGAATCTCTTCTAAATCGAAACGATATCGAAAAAGAAGCTAAGGCACAGCTCAAAGACATCGAACAAGGATTGTTGGACATCATCCATGATATTCGAGTTACTTGTAATAACTTACGTCCGCCTCTGTTAAGAGAATTAGGACTTGTAACATCTTTGGAAAATTTATTTGAGCATATTCAGGTTACCTCCACCTATAAAATCGTTTTTACATCAGAAGATATTTCAATGCTTCAACTAAGCGAAGAACAAACGATAACCATCTACCGAATTGTTCAAGAGTTGCTCCATCATGCAGAAGAGCATGCTAGAGCCAATCAAATTAAATTCAACCTTTATTGTGAAAATGATAGATTGAAAATGGAGTACAACGATGATGGGATTGGGTTTGATGTACTCGAGATGAATCCATCAAATCATCATTTAGGGCTAACAAGCATAAGCCAAAGAGCACAAAGTCTTGGAGGAAAGGTCGAATACCACTCGAATAATGGCAGTGGGTTAATAGCAAATTTGGAACTGCCCATTACATTAAAAGCTCTTTAAAAAGAATAGCTGAAATAAAAATGAACTGCCAGAGGTTTCTGGCAGTTTTTTTGTATTTGTTTATTGAAAAAAAAATCTTGCGGGATACCACAAAATTCTGCGGTGTCTACCTGAAAAGTATGCGGTAGTCATCGCAAAAGTGTGCGGTTTGATAAGAGGTCTTCCTCAGTACAATGAGAAGTAGATAATGAAAAGTCAAGAAAAACGATCATAGATTTTAAAAAGTGGAGGTAGAAAAAATGATTTCAGTTTCAAATGTTTCAAAAGTGTATGCCTTAGAGTCTGGAGATTTTTATGCATTAAAAAACAACAATATCGACATCGGGAAAGGGGAATTTGTAGCGATTATGGGCCCAAGTGGATCTGGAAAGAGTACATTGCTACAAATATTGGGAGGACTCGATCTTCCAACATCGGGCGAGATACTTGTGGATGGAATCAGGTTAAATCAATTAAATGAAAAGGAACGTACTCTTTTTCGTCGCACAAAGGTAGGCTTTATCTTTCAGAACTATCAACTTTTACCAATGATGCCGGTCGGTGAAAATATAGCTCTTTCTCTCTCTGCTAATAACGCTTCGAAAGCAAAGATTAAAGCGACTGTCCAAAAATTACTTTCCGATGTAAATCTAGAAGGCAAAGAATCTGCGTTTCCTTCCCAGCTAAGCGGTGGCCAGCAGCAGAGGGTAGCGATTGCTAGAGCATTGGCAATGAAGCCGAGTTTGATTTTAGCAGATGAACCTACCGGTAATCTTGATCAAAAAAATGGAGAAGACATATTACAGCTTATATCAAAACTGAACAAAGAAGAACAAATTACCGTTGTGATGGTAACTCATGACCAGCATGCTGCAAAGACAGCAGACAGAATTATTGTTGTAAGGGATGGATTAATTGTGGAGGAAGGAAGAAAAGGAGGGGTTAGAAATGAAACAGTGGCAAATCGCATGGCGTAATTTAATGCGACGGAAAATGCGGACATTTCTTACGATTATGTCCATCATAATCGGAGTCGCTTAGACTTTTGGTGTAATTGCGGCCGTTGATACAGCGGAAAAAGCCATTCCTATCTATTTAAAGGAAGCCTTTGCCAAAGCAGATTTTAATATAGCGGGAACCGATGCTTATTTTTCAGAAGATGTACACAAGCAGATGAAGGGGGCGAATTACACCTCCGTCTCAATGTTAAAGGAAAATGCGCAGCTTGTTACCGAAGAGAAAGGAACCTCTTCGATTCAAAAAAGGGTGGTCATTACTGGCTACAGCAAGCTTAATACAAAAGTTACTGATTTCAAAGTAATAGAAGGAGACCTAAAAGCGGATGGAGCAGTCATTACCGATCGGACTGCAAAAGTCTGGGGATCCAAAGTTGGAGATTCGATTAACTTTGATACGAAAAATGGAGTTAAAAAGATTGAGGTAACAGCCATTGTTAAGTACACAAAAGACCTAATGGGTCCTTCCAGCTGGAACATGGCAAAATATCACCACTGGGCAGTGGCAGTTCCTCTGCCTGTTGTCCAAAATTGGTTTGATTTAAAAGGAAAAATCCAGGCTATTCAAGTTAAAGCGGAGAGTACTAATCAACTTGAGCCAGTCGAGCACGAATTGAATCATCTTGTTAAAAGTAATTCTGGTATTTACATGCAGCCTTTGGTCGTGAACTTTGATACCGCGTTTAAAGACCTGGATACATTCTTCTTAGCACTCTATATGGCTGGATTTCTCGGAATCGCCCTAAGTGCTTTTATCATATTTAATTCACTATACGTAAGCATTAAAGAAAGAAAGAATGAATTTGCTGTATTAAAAACGATCGGGTATACACCAAGTCAATTACAAGGGATGGTAGTGGCGGAAGTCTTCCTTTTAGCCATCATAGGAACTATCATCGGTCTGCTGGTTGGTTACGGTCTTGCACTTGGATTGAAATCACTCATTTTCATGCTGTATGGTGTTCAAAGTAACAGTAGTATGGTACTAACAACAGGTCTAATTGTATCTGTCGTAGCTGGTTTGCTCATTCCGGTAGTTGCCTCCTGGTATCCAGTTCGAATGGTTGGTAAGGTCAGTGTGATTGAAATATTAAAAGAGAACAAAGCTAAAGTGTCTGGTAAAAATAAGTGGTTTGGAATTGTTGGAGTACTGCTCATTCTAGCAAGCTTCTTTATTAAGCATCTGTCTTTAGTTCTACCTCTTATGATTGGAATCTCCTTGATATTTCCTTATTTGTTCAAATTGTTTAGCTTCCTGTTAAAAGGGTTTTATCGTCTTTTTTTCAAATTTTCAGGAGAAATGGCCATTCGTAATTTAAACCGCAATCTTAGCCGTACCTCGATGACTTCGGTTATTCTCTGTCTTGGGATTGCGATGATTGTGTTAATGAGCTCATTGAATTCTGCCCTATTACAAACATATGAAAGAGTAATCCATCACTCTTACGGTGGTAACTTAGATGTCATGTTCCATCATATTGAAAAAGAAGATCTAGCCATTATTAAAAATACAAAAGGTGTTGCAGATGCTGCCGCTTATTCTTTGCAAGGAATTGTTTGGAATTTGGGTGGCGAAAAGCGCATGCTCCCTGTATTCGGGGTAGGGGAGGAATCGATTGACCGCTTCCCACTGTTTACTAGTTCAAAGGGTACACACAGTAAATTAATCAAGGGATTAAAAAATAATGAAATCATCCTTGATGAAGTCTCCTTTGGAGTTTGGGGAGGTAAGATTGGTGAATCCATCCATTTAGATACTGTAAATGGTGAAAAATCTTTTAAAGTCGTTAATGTTGTAAACACGATGAAAAACAGTGGCTATAGTGCGTTCATGAAAGACGATTATTTTAAAGAGAATTTCGGACTGAAATATGAAAGAAATATCTTGGTTATTAAAGAT
>DASQIV010000657.1:0-2033 GCA_035631415.1 Pseudoneobacillus sp.
GTTGGTTTTTTTAGTGAAAAATTCGTGGAACAATCCTGTGAATCAAGATTTTTCGGGCGGTAATTTTCTATCGAAAATTACTTGGTGCCTGTCACCTTAAATATCACTTTAATAAAAATGATGCATCCCACTACAGAATGCATCATCAAATTCTTACCCTTTAACATCAATTGATTGACCGAGGTAAGGGTGGGGTGCTTCCATCATTTTTAAAAGTTGAATATTATTTTGTTCAGATGTTTCCATTACTTTTTTTGTTAATGCAATGCCAACGCTTTGACTAAGTGAAGCTTGGCTCATTCCAATTGATAATGCTGCAATATCCAAAATTTTCACCCCCTAGTTCTATGTATCGGATAATAAACTAGAAATTTAAGAATAGACATACACTCTCGATAAATTAAAGCATACTGTTATAAGAATGCATAATCTTTAAAGGTATGTGAAGGGGATGAGGAACAATGTATAATTTTGGATCTTTTCAAGGTACTGTAACCATGATTAGTGATTTTATGATAAGTACGGATAATCAAGATGCGGGTTGTTATAAATTATTCTCTGTTGATAACGGATTAGGATCGACAGTCAATTTTGTCATCTCTCCGACTACTTATTTTGTAAACCATGAGTTGGTGACTGTAGGAGATAGAGTAACAGGTTATTATGATGCAAATGCACCTGTTCCTCTTATATATCCACCACAATATCGAGCTATAGTGATGGTAAAAGAAACACAGTATCCATTTGTAAAGGTTGACTATTTTAATAATCAATTAGTCAGTAGTGATGGTACTTTAAAATTAAATATATCACCATACACGCCAATATTACTCCAAAATGGGCAACATTTTACTGGAAACCCTTCAAATCAAAATTTAATCGTTATTTATGGCACTACGACCAAAAGTATTCCTGCTCAAACCACTCCGTATAAAATCATTGTGATATGTTAGAAGGCTAGAAAACAATACTAAACAATCAAAACTGGACTTAAAAGAATGTACCTAATTATCTTTTAAGTCCAGTTTTTATCAATAGCTTACATATAACTTGTAATGTAAGTCTAGTGAAATAAATGACTATTTAAACTTCTTAAATTTCGAGCGTATCTTATAAAATAACCATGTTTTGCTAACTGTTTCCGTAGACTTATGACAGGTTACATTGTCAATAAAATAAAAATCACTTGGCATCACTTCTAATTTGGCGATTGGTGAGACAGGCTCTTTACTAATCCATTCATTAAATTGAATGGTCCCTTTACTTGGAGGTATAAATGAATCCATAGGAAGTATGTAAATAACACCATTCGTCCATGGTTCATTTAAAAAATTAGCTTTCGTAAGAGAATAATAGTGATACCATTGTTTGTCAT
Organism: Pseudoneobacillus sp.; assembly: GCA_035631415.1. GTDB lineage: Bacteria > Bacillota > Bacilli > Bacillales > Cytobacillaceae > Pseudoneobacillus. The sequence continues at coordinate 1,376 of DASQIV010000657.1, forward strand.
TTGCAGAAATAGCGCCATTGCGGAAATTATCTACAACACTGCCTTTCCTTAAAATGGCAAAGAAGTTAGACCAAATCGGATCTTTTGTTGCAAAAACTGCTTTAGTCATTACTCCATTAAATAAAGTTTGTTCCCGTGGTTCAAAAGAATTAATCTCTTTATGATTAGAACCATGAAATAGGATAGGCTTCGTATCCGAGAGATATTGTAAGAACTTATATTTAGGTATTGAAACATTGTAATCTATAAGTTTATCAGGTTTTTGACGGGCTTCTTTAAAAATTTCATTAAATATTTTTTCTTCCTCTTTATTAAAAATTGGTCTAGGTGCGGGATAGAACAGGATACGTAATAAAATATTCGATAAAAAAGATCTCACTCATATCACTCCTTTTAAAATCAGCCATAATGGTATTGTATCCATGATTAAAAGTATAATAGTCTGTGATTTTTCTATATAATGGTAATATTATGTTAAATGGGGTGTGAAAATGTTAATTGGAATTTTCCTTATTATAATTGGAGTTTTTGTCGCAATAAAACCTTATATTGCATGGTATTTATGTATTGGTTGGCAAATTAAAAATTCGGAACCGACTGAAATAGGCTTATCCATTTATCGAATAATAGCTGTTGTAAAAGTAATAATTGGGTTTAT
>DASQIV010000658.1:0-2620 GCA_035631415.1 Pseudoneobacillus sp.
CCCCACCACATGACAACCGAAAGGTCACCCTTTATGATCCCTTCATCAATAATTTTGGACATTAATAACGGTTGATATAGCTCCACCATTAATTCAGCAAGCATTAATAAAAGGGCGATACTAATATGTAGACGATAGGGATTTAGATTTGAAAATACTTTCCTCACAGCAATTCCACCAAACTTTCTAGATTTAAAAATGACAAATAAATTACTTAGAAAAACGAAATATATATAGTATCATAACTTTTTTTGAATCTTTTTTAAATAATTTGAATCTTCTTTATTATAAAAACGTACTTTTTTTACGTGGTCCTAACGATTTATCTCCCTCTCTTATATTGGGAAATAATTAATGCAATAGACATTAAGTAAACCACCTATTATGATAGAGTTAACCTTTTTAGTAGGAGAGACAACTTTTGATAATATTAAAAGAATTTCAAAAACGAATGATTGTGAATTATATCATCGGTTCTCTCATTGCCGTATTTGGTGTCGGGAGCACCTTTATTTTTCATACATTGGAATTGTCACAAGAAGAGGTCTATTTCCTACTTCTTGTTATGTTTATATCGGTTGGAGTAATGATATTGGCTGAATTCTTTGCATATAAACAGCATATTTACCCTATAAAATTATCACTTACAACAGAAAATCCATCACTCACCTTAATTAAAGAAGCTTATCGCTCTGCCCACCGTTTCCCGCTTATGACGGTACAACGGATATTAGGCCCTCATTTATTAGGGTTATCCATTACAGCCTCTGTATTAACATGGGTGTTTATTGATCTTCATTACATACAATTCCCCTATTCATATATTGGGTTAGCTTGGGCTGGTGCTATTTTAGTAGGCATCATTCATGCGATGATTGAGTTCTTTCTTTCTCAGCGAATCATACAGCCATTAGTCACTCATTTTATGCGTATAGCGAATCAATCCTATGGCGTTACACTAACTCTAGCCAAAAAGGATGTCATTAGTCTTCAAAAGAAATTATTAATCAGCTCTATCTTTATCGCGATTATCCCGATCGTTCTATTCATCCTTGCTTCTGAAGTTCGCACTAATCGGCAGCCAGGGCATACCCCAGAAGATTTTTGGGCTTGGGCTTCTGTGCTATTAATGGTCATCATCTTTTTAGCCATTTATTGTAGTTTGTTACTCTATGAAAATATTAAAAGACCCATTGATACTCTATTAACAAGTATGAAAAAAGTTCAAAAGGGGCACCTCGAGACGATTGAAAATATTTATTCAGATGAATTTAGCCATTTGATCAATGGGTTTAATCATATGGTTTTGGGTATCCAAGAACGAGACCAGCAAAACGAAGAAATGCTCGATCGTTTCTTCACCATCTTTGCTGCTACATTGGATGCTCGAGATCCCTACACTGCAGGTCACTCCATTCGTGTCGCTGAATATACAGTCAAAATTGCAGAAGCTTATGGATTGTCACTCTCTGAAATTGATTTAGTACGGAAATCTGCTCTTCTTCATGATATTGGAAAAATCGGTATTCGGGATGCTGTGTTATTAAAAGAAGGTAAATTAACGGACGAAGAATTTGAACAAATAAAAAAACATCCGGTGATTGGGGCAAAAATTTTAGAACAGGTTAATTTACCTAATGATTTGAAGTCCATTCTCCCTGGGGTTAAATACCATCACGAAAGATACGATGGCAATGGATATCCTGAACGATTAAGTGGTGATAACATTCCTCTTTACGGACGAATGATGGCAGTGGCTGATGCTTATGATGCCATGACGTCTGACCGACCATATCGGAAAGGCATGCCAATCGAAAAAGCTCTCACCATATTAGAAGAAGGTAAAGGAACACAATGGGATCCAGCCTTTGTTGATTTATTTGTTCAAGAAATAACAAAGCAAGCAATTATTTGATGACAAAAATCCCTCTTCTGGAATAAACCCCAATTGTAAGACACCATCTAACAATTGGGGTTTATTGCAATTTCGGAGGGATTTTTCATTTTTAAATAACACTATTCTTAATAGAATTGGAATCACTTACGTCCTGATCATTCGCAATACTTAATGGTACATTAAAAAAGGTTATATCTCCATTTACTTCACCAAATCCCTGGTTTTGTTTATTGGATAGGAAAAGGTCGACCTGTTGCAACGGTCCCATACTTATGCTCGCTTGCCTATCCATCACATTGACCTTAAAGGCAAATACATTCACTACCACCGGGCTAAAAAATACCATTTCATCACCCTTTCTGTATTTTATCTCGTGGCTATATTTTTCCCAGGGAATGATTCAAATGATGAAGGAGAATCGATTTGGTCTTTATCATCAACAAAGCTTCTCGTTTCCGCAAAAACACCTTGATCACCAAAGTTTTGGCCGAACCCTTGGTTTTTCTTATCGGAATTATTCCAGTCTGCCAATAAATTTTGCCCGACATTAACCGCTGAAGCATTTTCAAAGGAATTAATTTTCAATAAATAAATATTTATATTAATAGAAGTACCCGCCACTTCTTCTCCCCCTTTTTATAATATATATTTTCTTTTCTTTTTTTTATGTGGCATAAGGAGGAAATCGCTTTGGATTACGATAAGCTTAAACAATGGATGGAG
>DASQIV010000659.1:0-6993 GCA_035631415.1 Pseudoneobacillus sp.
CAATAAAGGTTTTGCTGTGTTAAAAAAGCATCAAGGACTATTCCCTTGATGCTTTATTATTTACTCTTCACTACCTGAACTCTTCCGACTTGACCATCGGTTAACCTAACTTTTATACCATGGGGATGGAAGTTAGAGTTAGTTAAGATCTCTTTTACAATGCCACTTGTAAGCTTTCCGGTTCGTTGGTCTTCTTTTAGAACAATATCAACCGGAGTACCTGGACTTATATCTTTTCTATTTTGTCCGTTCATTAAACGCCCATTTTTCTGCGTTGGTTACTCACTTTTTTAGTTTGTTGACTTTGCATTTTTTTAGTAGATTGAGATCCATTAATGTTTGATTGGCCAGCTGCTTGTTGGTTCTTCTTATTAGCTAACTGTTGTTTCATTGCTTCTTGTAAGCTCATTTTCTTCTTTGGAGCTTCTGATTCTGGTGTTTTATTAGTTTCAGTCATGTGAAATCCTCCATACATGTTATGTCCTACATACAGTATAAACCATTCTTTGTTAATTTAAAATTTATAAATGGGTGAATTATTAAAATTACATAAAAATAAGGATTAATAAGAAAGTCGCAAGAAGAAGAATTAAATGTTTATAAAAGAAATTAACAACATATATAGAATATATTTATATAGGTCATAAAAGAAGAAAGGGAGCGAAGATGGGGGAATTAAAAATTAAGCAATTAACGAAAAGAATCTGGTATCTACCAAATTCTCGCGAAACAGATCGTCCAGTATTGGCCGCAATAATAGGTGACAAGTATACATTAATGATGGATGCAGGCAACTCACCTATGCATTCTAAAATCTTTTTAAATGAGCTAAAGAAAATTGGGGTCCAAACACCTGATTTTCTCGTATTTACTCATGGACATTGGGATCATGTACTTGGATATTCTTTATTAAATATGCCTGCTTTTGCTCACATTGATACTAAAGCGTATATGAGAAAACTAGAAGAGTTAAAGTGGGATGATGAAGCACTAGAAAAACAGGTGAAAACAGGGATTACAACACCAGCTTGTGCGGAATACATAAAGAAAGAATATGGGGAAGAACGTCATTTGATACAAATAAAACTTCCTAGTGTTACATTTAAAGAAGATCTTCAAATTGATTTAGGAAATCTTACTTGCACTCTAAAGCATGTTGGAGGTGATCATGCTAGTGATTCAGTTGTTCTCCATATTCATGAAGAGAAGGTTCTCTTTATCGGGGACTGTATATCACCATGTATGCATTCTCCGGAACGTTATTATCGATTAAACGTTATTTCTTTATTATTAAATCAATTATCCAGCTTTGATTGTGATTATGTGATACATTCCCATGCAGAACCTATGACAAAAGTTTCTTTCCAAAATGAAGTACAAGAGTACAGGGATGTTATAGAAGCAGTTAGAAAATATGGGAATGATTTAGAAAGTATTTCAAACGAAATAGCTATAAAATGGAAGCGCGAATTGCCTAATGAGGAAAGAGATTTCTTTCAATACTTTCTTAATGGTTTAAAGCTATAACATTTAATTCAAATTTTTTAAAAAAGAAAGAAGACTGCGCATAAGTCTTCTTTCTTTTTGTCATTCAGAAATATCCTTTACCATCTGTGAGCCTTCGCATTACTTCTTAGTATAATGTTGTTTTGTGAAACTTGAGTATGACCATTTACTTGAGATTTAGTACGCTTAGGTCTTGTCCAATTATGGTGAAACTGTTGAGAATGCGGATCTAAATGATCTTGATAACTCATTTCCGTATCACCTCATAGTTAGGATAGGATATTCTGAAATCCAACGATATTCCATGAATATCATTTAAAGTATTTGATGAAATCATAAAAAAAATACATTGTAAAAATAGTTAAACCTCGGGTTGTTAATGTACATAAATAAAGTAGTATAGTCATAAATTGGGTTAAGGCATACTATTCCTTTATTATTTTAATTCCTACTTTACTCATACGAATACATGCCTTGGAGATTGTCCACATTTATTTTTAAGGAGGAATGGAAAATGACAGTTGGTTTTTGGGTAAACATTGTCGTCATGTTATTACTTGTCATTGGGTTGTTTACTCTTCAAAAAAAACATGTGTCTTTTTCAAAAAGAGTATTCTTAGCTTTAGCAGTTGGTATTATTTATGGATTTATATTGCAGTGGATTTATGATCCAACTTCAGAAGTTGTAATCAAATCGATTGATTGGTTTAATCTTGTTGGTGTTGGGTATATCAAACTTTTACAAATGGTCGTCATTCCTCTAGTTTTTATATCAATTTTAGCGGCATTTACAAAAATGAATTTAACACACAATGTGGGCAAAATTAGTACCCTTATCTTAGGTTTACTAATTGGGACAACGGCTGTGGCAGCTGGTGTTGGGATTGCAACAGCGATAGGATTTGATTTGGAAGCCGTTCAAATTCAAGCAGGAGATGCAGAGACTGTACGGGGTGATCAATTAGAACAAAGATTTACCGATATTGAAAGTAAAACATTCCCACAACAAATGCTAGATCTGTTACCTGCAAATCCATTTTTGGACTTTACAGGTGCAAGAGCAACTTCCACGATTTCAGTTGTCATCTTTGCCGCGTTTATTGGTGTAGCTTTTTTAGGAGTTAGAAGAAAATCACCAGAACGTGCCGAGTTATTTGAGAAACTTGTGGATTCGATATACGCAGTTATTATGCGTGTCGTGACAATGATTCTAAGATTAACACCTTATGGAGTATTAGCAATCATCACTAAAGCAGTTGCCTTAAGTGACATGGATGCCATTTTAAAATTAGGTAAATTTGTGGTCGCATCTTATGTGGCGTTAATCATCATGTTTGTTATTCATTTAGTCCTTTTAACGATAAGTGGCTTAAATCCAGTTACCTATGTAAAAAAGGCTTTCCCTGTATTAACCTTTGCTTTTACCTCCAGAACTAGTGCAGGTGCATTGCCAATAACCATTAAAACACAAAAATCATTAGGTGTTCCTGATTCCATTGCGAATTTTGCAGGGTCATTTGGATTATCGATTGGTCAAAACGGGTGTGCAGGAATTTACCCAGCGATGTTAGCAATCATGATTGCTCCTACAGTTGGAGTTAATCCCCTTACACCATCATTTATTGTTTCAGTCATTGCGATTGTAGCAATAAGTAGTTTTGGAGTAGCGGGAGTTGGGGGAGGAGCAACCTTTGCTGCCATTCTCGTACTTTCGGCTTTAGATCTTCCAGTAGCTTTAGCTGGACTTTTAATTTCAATTGAACCGCTTATTGATATGGGACGTACAGCCGTTAATGTCAGTGGTGCGATGACATCTGGAATCTTAACAAGTCGTTTTACAGGAGAAATAGATGGAGCTGTATATCAGGATTTGAGTAATAAAATTGAAGCGGAAATATAATTTAAAAAAGGAGCCAGCCCTCAAGTTTCAAATGGGCTGGCTCTTTGTATGAAAGGTTAAGCGGCGGAATTATTCGTTTGTTTTAATCGCTGTTTTTTTGATTTTTTAAAATAGAATAGCTCATAAACAACAGGAATAACAACAAGTGTAAGAAGGGTTGCTACACTTAGTCCACCGATTACGACAACAGCTAAATTTTGTGATACAAGGCTTCCAGTTTCTGCTTTTTTGAAAAGAAGTGGAATCATGGCACAAATGGTTGCGACGGCTGTCATGATAATAGGACGCATCCGTGTGCTGGCTGCTTCAACTAAAGCATCGCGAATAATCATACTTTCCTCGTTTTGACGTACGCGATCTAGTAATACAATAGCGTTTGTCACAACAACTCCAATTAGCATTAAAGCACCTAAGAGAGATGTTACATCTACAGGAATTCTACTAATCAGTAATCCTAAAATCGCTCCAATTGCAGCTAACGGTAATGAGAAAAGAATCGCAATTGGTGCACGAATCGTTTTAAATGTGATCACCATAATAAGGAATACAATTCCTACGGAAATGAGCATAGTCATAAATAAATCGGTAAAATCACTTGCTTGTTGAGCACTAGCACCACCAATTAAAACTTGGACATCCTCTGAAATTTCCATTCCTTTTGTCTTCTTCTGCTTGTTACCGAAAACTATTTCGTTTACTTCTTTAGAAATGTCTGATAGTTTTTTCGCGTCAACAGATGCAATCACCCGAATATAAGGATCTCCATCTTTATGGAATTGATTTGTTGGCTTTTCCTCTGCTTTTAAACTAGCTACTTCTGATACTGAAACCATTCCAACAGGACTCATAACATGTAAGTTTTCTAAATCCTTTGGAGTTTTTGGATCAATTAACGGCTCAACGAACACATTTGTTGGTTGATTATCTAGTTCAACTGTTCCAATTGGAACTTTATTAAGCATAACAGATACTTGCTGTGCAACCTGGTCTGCTTGGGCTTTAGTAGGGTCGACTACAAGAGAATAAACCGTCTTCTTAGCATCTTGATTCGTTTCAACCTTTTCGATCCCTTTAATATCCTTTATTTCATCCTTGATCCGATTAGCTGTAGTTTCTATTTCATTTAAATCATCACCTAAAACATCAATCGTAATTTGAGGTGATCCTGCTCCCATTAGGGAAGCACCGCTTACTGCAAATTCTGCATCTGGATACTCTTCTTTTTGTGTTTCCATTTGCTTAATAAAATCAGGCGTATTGTCTTTATCCTTTAAAACGGCTAAAATCGTTGCTTTAGTGGGTGAACCGATTTCGCCATATTTTGCTCCATCTTCATTGTTTCCTACTTGTGTGAAGGAGTCTTTGATTTCATCTTGTTTCAGAACAAATTTTTCTAATTTTAAAGCTTCTGTTTTTACCTTTTCAACAGGAGTATTGTTTGGGTAGTCTAACGTAATTTGTACAAAATCTGAAGAAGAACTATCCACTGCCCCTTTAGGCATCACAAAATATGTTCCAATTGACCCTACAAATAATAGGAATGCTAAACCTAATACAACCCATTTATGGTTTAAAGACCAAGTAAGGAAATGGCTGAATTTTTTAGAAGGCACATGTTTTGGCAGTTTTGTATTTTTTAATAATCCTGCACTCATTAATGGAACAACCGTTAAAGCTACTATTAATGATGCTAATAAAGAATAAGTAACTGTTAATGCAAAAGGAAGTAAAAATTCTTGTAAACCGCCACCAACTAAACCGATTGGTAAGAAAACAGCTACTGTTGTTAAAGTGGATGCGGTAATGGCTGATCCTACTTCTTTAACCGATTCAATTACCATGCCGATTGAAAAAGACTCTTTCTGCATTTTACGGAAAATATTTTCAATAACAACAATACTGTCATCAACTAAACGTCCAACTGCAACAGCAACTCCGCCTAAAGTCAAGATATTCAAAGTCACGCCTGAACGGGATAACAGGAATAAAGTAAAGGCTAATGATAAAGGGATCGATACAATCGTAATAAAAGTAGAACGAATATTACGTAAAAACAACATAATCACGATAGTTGCAAAGAAAGCTCCAAGCAATACTTCCTTCATCATTGATTTAACAGATGTTTCAACCATGTCGGCAGTAGCGATAATGACTTTAGCATTGACATTGTCGTATTTTTTCGATAGCTCTTTTGATGCTTTTCTAAGCTCTTTACTGATTGAAACAGCATTGGAATGACTATCCTTTTGAACAATCATTAATAAACCTTCTGATCCATTAATCCGATTTAAATTGTCCTCAGGTTTTTTTACATCAATGGAAGCAATATCTTTTAAGAGAACGTTAGGTGCTACTTGAAGATTTTTGACTTTGTCTAAACTGTCTATTGATCCAACTACTTTAATATTACTAGCTTTACCATCAATTGTTTTTTCTCCGACAGCAATAGCCACATTTTTACCTTGTAATAAAGTCATTATATTTTGGAATGAGACTTGCTTAGAGGCCATTAAGGTATTATCTAACTTTACCGAAAGATAAGAATCAGAAATTCCCATTGTTTGAACATTAGACACACCTTTAATGTCTTTGTAGAAAGGGACAATTTTATGTTTAGCCAATTCTAAGTTTTCAGGAGTAAACCCGTTATCGAAAGTAACGGCAATATCAGCAATAGGAATCATCGAGGTGTTTAATTGGACCACCATTGGCTTTGATACATTTGCTGGAAGGGAGACCGAGGCAATCATTTCTTGAACCTCTTGCTTCGCTTCCTTCATGCTAATTCCAGATTCGTAAAAAATATCAATTTTTGAATATCCATCACCAGTAGTAGAGAAGATGTTTTTCTTTCCTTTTACTCCTGCTACCGAGTTTTCTAATGGAACAGTCACTTGACTCTCCATTGTTTTTGAATCTGTTCCTTGCCCCATCACAACAACCGTTACTTGCGGATTGTCTGCAGAAGGAAGAAACTCCATTGGTAATGTAAAGTAACTAACTACCCCCATTACCAGAATCAATAATGACATAATCATCACGGCCGCTTTATTACGAAAGGCCCATTTTGTAAACATAGACACTAGAAAAAACCTCCATTCATGGTAAAAAATGACTATAAATGCAACATACAGAATCTTAACATGTAAAAAGTAAAATACAAGTACTTTTTCAAAAAATAAAGAAGAAAAATTTAAGATTTTTCTTTAAAGTAACGAAATCACCAAGTTCGATGACCTCCTTTCCATGTACTATCTTACCGAGTAGAAAAACTTTCCATAACGAGCCAGAGAATTAAATTGATATAAGACCTAAGTCGTAGTTCACATCAGACATAGGTATCTAAAACACTTCAAATATTCGAAATGATGGATTAAACCATAAAGCTGAAAGGTGGAAATTTCCATCATAAACAAAAAAATAGACTCATCAATGTTAACCCCAAAACTAAAAAAAGAGGCTGCCCAGTGTTTCAAGGGCAGCCTCTTGGATTAATTGCGTGCTTTTTAGTGTGGTAAGAAAGCCAATTGAATAAAGAATAAGACAGCAAACAGATATAAAAGAGGATGTACTTGACGCCATTGTCC
>DASQIV010000660.1:0-3069 GCA_035631415.1 Pseudoneobacillus sp.
TCAGATTTTTTCTGATAGAGGTCCATTAAACCTGACCATCCTGTATAGGACATACTATTCAAATAATCGATGTCCACTTTTCCTGTTTTTTCATAGCGTTCAAGATTTTCGTTTACAACTAATTGTTCCAAATTAATCACATTTAAACCTGTATAAAAAATGATACCTGAAAGCAGATAAAAATGAATGATAGATAGTCGATCTATCCATATTTTTAGAAAGGTATATATTAATAGAAGCAGTAGATAAAGCATGAAGGAATGAGCCAATACTCGAGAAAATGTATAACCATAGGCATCCTCATACATCATTAACCTTAAAAAAGCTGAAATTAACATAACTTTGGTGAAAACAACCAAAAGTGTCAACAATACCTGATTCATTTGTTTACTCCAAATGCTTTGATGCTTCATAAACGTTACTACTATGACTAATATTGATAGATTGAGTATCGTTACTATTAATAATTCGAAAAATCCTCTGCGGGCATATTCGGCATAAGTAAATCCATTCAGAAGTCTATCGGTAAATAAATATCGAAATTGAATAATAGTAAACAGCAAATAGACGAGATTTAAGGATATGAGTAGGGTCCAAATAATAATGTTATCCCATGAAAAACTACGTTGTGGCTGAATCTTTTGTTCTAAAGGAACAGCTCTATAGTAAAGAACCTGCATAAACGAAAATAAAATAAATGTCAAAATAGAAATGATTACAAATCTAATCAAGCCATTTCCTAGTTGAAACTGAAATAATTCACTTGGGATAAGCAAGACAATTCTTCTAAATTCTAAATCAGCTGAAGTTAATAAAATAAGAACAAAGAATAAGATGGGACCTGATATTAAAAGTCCGATAAATATTTTCTTTATAACCTGTATGGTTCGCTCATTTACTCCTCTTTTGAATTTACTTAAAAAGGAGAATAACATTGTCTTTATATAGTTGAACATTGCTCCAATAGTTCTAAAGAAAAGAAGAAGGAAACTCCAGTGAAACCATACTGTCTTTGCTTTGCTTGTGACTAATAAAAGCTGTGCGACAATAAAGAAAGGTAAAAGGAGCGTATTGATGAATAGAAAAAACAAACTACTTCTCAATATAAATGTACTAGCAAAAACCCATGTACAAATAAAAAGCAATAATCCTATTCTGTGATTGGAAAAAGACCATTTTTTAAATCTAAGATAAAACACCATATAAAAACTTGCTAAAAAAATGAAAAGCGATATTCCTCCATAAAAAGTTTCGAGCATTTGCTGAGCTCCGATAGCTAAACATAGACAGGCAAGAAAAAAAATGAAATCCTTTTGTTTTAACCCTTTTAAATCCATTTCTATTTACCTCCTCAATTTACATCATTAATCTATATACAAAGAATTACGATGTATGTATTTAAAAAAATATATCGTTAAACCGATATATTATCTTACAAAGAAATACTAGGTATACTGACAAAAAAATATTTTACACAGAGACTTTCTTTCCCCATTTATACCCTAAAATACAAACTGGATATAGCAGAAAGGTAAACACCACACAAATAACAATAAATTCTCTTGTTAACAATGGTTCAAACCAATTATGCGGGATAATATGAAGCACCGTAACTGATAATAAAATAAGATTCGGTATTACAGATAATAAAAATGTTTTAAACATTAGACTTCTTCCATTTGGTCCAAATGTTTTTCCGATTTCATATCCTAATAAGGCCCAAAAAAGAATATATAGGAGTATAATTAATCCTGATACAGAAGTCATTTGCCTCCATAATATTTGGGTCCATTCCCAAGCAAATAAATTATGTAATAAGGTTAATAGAATTCCTAAGGAGAAAAATAATAAATTAAAAAACACAAAATTCCATTTAGCTTTACTAGGTGTAACAGAAAACTCCTCTTTCCAAGCTTCTAAGATCTCCTCAGGAGACCCTACTCTTTCTATAATCATACTCATATTTAATGGAGGGTCCTCAGAATCATCGATAAGCATTTCAGTTAGGTGTAAATCATATTCAAGTACAATTTCTTTTTTTTTCGGATGGTTTAGTAAACCCTTTTCTAATTGTTCGAGAAATTGTTCCTTTGTTTCAATCATGATTCGTTTCCTCTCATGACCTTCCCCATCACTTGAACAAAGCGTTCCCATTCATTTGTTTTATCTTGAAGAAGTTTTTTCCCATTTTCTGTTATGCGATAATACTTTCGAGCTGGGCCTTTCTCCTGTTCCTCCCAATAGCATTCAACATATTCTTGATTTTCAAGTTTATGCAGGGCAGGGTATAAAGTACCTTCTTTCACTTGAAGATGATGATCACTTCGTTTATCAAGCTCTTTAACCAATTCATAACCATACATTTCTTTTTCATTTAACAGTTGAAGTAGGATTAATGATGTACTACCTTTTACTAATTCACGATTAAACATTTCCTTACTCACCACCTACATAGAATTATGAGGTACATTAAATGAACTGTCAAGAAGCATTCTTTCATATTAATTTTATCGAATGTTACTGTAAAAATAAGTAAAGAATATGACTAGTTCCTAAAAAACGACTTTCTTTTTCATTTACTTATTATCGCTCAAGGGGTTTTATTATGCATCTATTAATCGCCATCATCCTTGGTGTAACTGCCTATTTCAAGGGCAATTGGAAGGAATATTCTAAATATATAAATACTATTTTTTATGTAGTCATTTTAAACCTATTGTACGAGGTACTTTGTAAGGACAAACTTTTATGGGTTTATAACCCTACCTTCTTTCCAAAGTCTCAAATCATTACGACTTTGATCTATAGTTTTATTGTTTTACCTTGTATTACCCTTATTTTCTTATCAAATTACCCTTTCCATCAGAAAAAGCAAAAACAAGTGCTTTATATTTTTAAATGGATTGTTGCCTCTTTTATTATTGAATCTATTTATCTTTATTTTGATAAAATTGATTTAAAAAATGGATATAAGTACTGGATGGAACCTTTATTTTATTTTGTGATGTATATGATGATACGACTGCATTTTTCTCGTCCTTTCTTAACTTATAGTTTATCTTTTGTATT
>DASQIV010000661.1:0-3272 GCA_035631415.1 Pseudoneobacillus sp.
GGGGAAAATTGGGGAGGCAGTAGCCAAACGAGCTACTGGTTTTGAAATGGAAATCCTTTATTACAATCGAACTCGTAAAATTGAGGCGGAGCAACGATTAGGGGTTCAATACACTTCTTTTGATGATCTTGTAACGAAATCAGATTTCATTGTTTGTCTAACCCCATTAACGAATGAAACAAGAAATCTATTTACACGTGAGATTTTTCAGAAAATGAAGGCCACTGCCATTTTTGTTAATGCAGCTCGGGGTCCGGTTGTGAATGAAGAAGATCTCTATGAAGCTCTATTGAACGGAGAAATAGCAGGAGCTGGATTAGATGTATTTGAAAAGGAACCAATCCGGTCAACCCATCCTTTACTAAATCTAAGCAATGTTGTGGCATTACCTCATATCGGAAGCTCGAGTGTGGAAACAAGAATCACTATGATGAAGCTTTGCTTAGAAAATATAACGAATGTATTAGACGGGAAGCCTCCTAAAACATTAGTGAATAGGGATTGGCAAATCGCTGTAAGATAGAAAAGAGGGTTATCCTTTAATTAAAGGGATAACCCTTTTCTTTATATTTGAAGTACTCTTCCATTTTAACAATGATGAAAATTAATCATTGTAAATCTCAAAAACTACCTCTATAATGTCTACTATATAAAAACATTTGTATTTATAGGAAAGACAAAGAGAGGATGGGAGTATATGAAGGCAATTTCAATTGGATTATTAGGGTTAGGTACAGTTGGTAGTGGGGTTGTCAATATTATTGAGCATCATCAGGATAAACTGATGCATCAAGTGGGATGCCCAGTCCAAATAAAAAAAATCCTTGTACAGGATTTGAATAAATATCGAAGTGTAGATGTTGATCCTAGCCTATTAACATTAAATCCTGATGATATCCTTTTAGATTCAGATATTGATGTTGTCATTGAAGTGATGGGTGGTATAGAGGAAACAAAGGAATATATGATTAAAGCTCTTTCAGAAGGAAAGCATGTTGTGACAGCCAATAAGGATTTAATGGCTTTGCATGGGTCAGAATTGTTAACGGTTGCTTCTGAAAATAGCTGTGATCTATATTATGAAGCTAGTGTTGCTGGCGGAATTCCGATTATCCGAACTATTGTAGACGGATTAGCATCTGATCGAATTGTCAAAATGATGGGGATTGTAAATGGAACAACAAACTTTATTTTAACAAAAATGAGCCAAGAAGGTAGGGCTTATGAAGATGTGTTAAAAGAAGCACAGCAACTAGGGTATGCTGAATCGGATCCGACAGCAGATGTTGAAGGGTTAGATGCAGCCAGAAAGATGACCATTTTAGCGACATTAGGTTTTTCAATGAAAATTGATTTAGAAGATGTCAAAGTGAGTGGGATTACTCAAATTTCTGACGAAGATTTGCTTTACGGTAAGCAGCTTGGATACACAATGAAATTAATCGGTCTAGCTCATCGTGATGGAGAAAAGGTAGAGGTAAGTGTTCAGCCAACTTTATTATCTAATCGCCACCCGTTAGCTTCTGTTCAAAACGAATACAATGCCATTTATGTGTACGGGGAAGCGGTAGGAGAAACGATGTTTTACGGTCCAGGAGCGGGAAGTTTACCAACTGCTACAGCGATTGTTTCTGATTTAGTAGCCGTTATGAAGAATATGCGCTTAGGGGTTAATGGGAAAAATGCTGTAACTCCACAATTTGAAAAACTTTTGAAAAAAGAAGATGAAAAGTTCTCAAAATATTTCTTGCGTTTACATGTAAAAGACGAAGTTGGAGTTTTTGCTGAAATTACATCGATTTTTGCCAAACATGGGGTTAGTTTTGAAAAAATCCTCCAATTGCCAGTAAAGAAAAATGAAGTAGCGGAAATTGTTCTTGTCACTCACCAAGCCTCATCAAGTGAATATCAAAATATTTTATCGATCTTACGAGATTTGTCTTTTATAGATGAAATAAAAAGCAGTTATCGTGTTGAAGGGAGTTCCGTTGTATGAGATGGAGAGGTTTATTAGCTGAATATCGAGAGTTTTTACCTATTAATTCAAATACACCTTTGTTGTCATTAAACGAAGGAAATACACCGTTAATACATCTAGAATCCCTTTCGATAAAGTGGGGAATCAACCTCCATGTGAAGGTTGAAGGAGCGAATCCAACAGGTTCGTTTAAGGATCGTGGGATGGTAATGGCTGTTGCAAAGGCTTTGGAAGCGGGAAGTAAAACCATTATATGTGCTTCAACAGGTAATACATCTGCTTCGGCAGCAGCATATGCAGCAAGAGCGGGAATAAGATGCATTATTGTTATACCGGAGGGGAAAATCGCGCTTGGGAAGTTAGCACAAGCGATGATGTATGGGGCTGAAATTTTTTCTATCGAAGGAAACTTTGATGAGGCATTAAAAATGGTTCGAACTATAAGCGAGACTGATGCCATTACACTTGTTAATTCGGTTAATCCTTATCGATTAGAGGGGCAAAAAACGGCAGCATTTGAGGTTTGTGACCAGCTTGGAGAGGCACCAAATATATTAGCCTTACCGGTTGGAAATGCTGGTAACATAAGTGCCTATTGGAAAGGATTTAAAGAGTACGCTGAAAAAACCGGAACCAAATTACCGAAAATGTATGGCTTTGAAGCGGAAGGGTCTGCAGCGATTGTATACAACCGAGTCATTGAACAACCAGAAACAATTGCGACAGCCATTCGGATTGGAAATCCAGCAAGCTGGAATCTTGCTACTACTGCGATCGAGGAATCAGATGGATTGATTGATGCTGTTACAGATGAGGAAATTTTAGAGGCTTACCGTACATTGGCAAGAGAGGAAGGTGTATTTGCAGAACCTGCATCCTGTGCATCACTAGCTGGTATATACAAACAACTACAAAAAGGTAACATTCCATCCGGAGCTAACATTGTTGCTGTTTTAACTGGAAATGGATTGAAGGATCCTGATGTAGCGATAAGCTGTAGTGAAATTAAGCCAATTCAACTGCCCAATGACAAGGATGTTGTCTCAAAATATATTCGTGGAGCGGTAGGACATGAATAGGTCATTCACGATAAAAGTTCCAGGAAGCACAGCTAATCTTGGACCCGGATTTGATTCAGTTGGGTTGGCGTTGGGACGATATTTAACATTAGAGGTTAGTCCTTCTGAAACATTTGAAATTCTATCATCTACACCTGAATTGCAAAGGCTACCCAAAGATAAAACCCATTTTATATTTCAAATAGCAGAACAGGTTAGCCGAAAAAAAGGCCGTT
>DASQIV010000662.1:0-3499 GCA_035631415.1 Pseudoneobacillus sp.
TCTTCAGGGTATTTCTCTAATAACGTTTCAAATAAGGCTTTTGATTCTTCTAAAAAACCTAATTGAAATAATTTTTCTGCTAATTCATACTGTACTTCTGCATTTCCATTTTTTAAGATCGTTGAATATTTTTTTATAGCTTCAGCATGGTGACCATCTTCTAAAAGTGTAATGATTTCATCAACAATATTCATAGGTAAATCCTTTCTATAATTAAGAAATTGAAAAATAAGAAGGCATATTTATAGTTACATATTCTCCAAAACCTGAGCGAAATAAAATCTCATCCTTTGCCGCACGAACAACAACACCTTTATGAACCGTTACAAGTAATCTATCATTATGATAATGAAACAAGCTCTGAACATCAATATTCTTGATTTCGCGACTTCTTTTATAAAGATTATAACTAAGCTCTCCGCCTTGTCTAAGAGCCGATTTTATAGGGTATATACCCATTTTACTTAATAACTTCAGGGGGAGTGGTGCACCTTCAGTCAATGGAACTTCAATATGATGAAGCTTATTTTCCTCTAGTACCGCATTCCAATCATGCAATAACTTTTTATTAATAGGTTGATTATCGCTGCCAAAGAACGGGACCAGAAGGCTATTATACGGAAACATGGCTTCTCTAATCCAACCCCAAGGCAAATTTAGTAAATTGTCTCCATCATTTAAGTCTAAAAAAATGACCGGGATTTTTTCCCGCTTACACTTTCTTATAAATCCTGGACTTAAAAGTTTTAATGGAATTTTCACTCCAATAATATAATCAATTGGTGATCCAATAAGCTCTACCTTTTTGCTTTTTAATTTTGATTGGAGGTCAGTTTCGTACTTAACATCAACATATGTTAATAAGGTAGTAGACCCTTTTTGAATAAAATGCTTTATAAAGTATTCTTTCTTTTCTTGAAAGGACGTCTTCATGTTTTTAAGGGAATCAAATAATACATAGGTAGGTGTCATAATATAAGGTTCTGCACTCATTTTCATAAATGAATACTTACTAAATTTATTACTCATAAAAGCAATTTGATTATCTTTCACTAAAAATGAGGTAGTAAAGAGTTCATCTTCTTTTAATATATTAGCATTTTCGATTATATAAGTCATTTAACCACCCTTTTATTGGTCTTAAGACAAGCTATGACTTTTCTTCGAAAATATACCATTAAATTTTTCCAACCATGATTTATGATTCGGAAAAAACAAAAATCCGCAAAAAAAGCGGATTTTTGTTTATTTTATTAATTGAGCTAAGTCTAAGAAAAAATGAGGATACGATACCGCTATAGCTTCGGGGTTTTCCAATTGAACTTCTTCTTCACATATTAATGATGCAACAGCTAACATCATGCCGATACGATGGTCTCCATGGCTAGAAACTTTACCCCCACGAAGCTTTGTTGGCCCATGGATTACCATTCCATCATCAGTAGCTTTTATATCCGCTCCAAGTTTACTAAGTTCATTCACGACGGTATCAATTCGATTCGTTTCTTTTACCTTCAATTCTTCTGCATCTTTTATAATGGTTTGTCCCTTTGCTTGTGTAGCAAGTAAAGCAATAATAGGTATTTCATCGATTAATCTCGGAATAAGATCTCCTTCTATTACTGTACCCTTTAATTGTGAAGATTGGATAATGAGATCCCCTGTAGGCTCAAATGATTCTTCTTGATTGGAAGAAATACTAATATTGGCGCCCATTTTTTCCAAAACATCTACAATCCCTTTTCTCGTTGGGTTTAATCCAACATTCTTAAGCACGATATTGCTCTCTGGAACAATAGCTCCTGCTACGAGAAAAAACGCAGCTGATGAGATATCACCAGGAACATGGATTTCCCTACCATATAGTGTTTGAGGTCCTTGAATAGAAATCGATAAACCATCTGTTTGGATTTCACCACCAAAATAGCGAATCATCCGTTCTGTATGATCTCTAGTCTTAGCATGTTCTACAATTTGAGTTAAGCCGTCTGCTTGTATGGCAGCTAATATAATGGCTGATTTAACTTGGGCACTCGCGACTGGCATAAAATATGTAATAGGTTTTAGATTACCTCCCCTTAAAGAGAGAGGAGTATATTCGCCATTATTTCGACCATCTATCTTAGCACCCATTTCCCCTAGAGGGTTAATCACTCGTCTCATTGGTCTTTTTGCAATAGAGTCATCACCAACAAAGGTGAAATGAAATGGTCTGCCTGATAAGAGTCCTAACATTAAGCGGATTGTAGTACCCGAGTTTCCAACATTTAATAGGTTGATTGGCTCCTGTAAATGATTCCAGCCCTTCCCCTCAATCGTAAGAATGTCATCCTTTTCTTCAATTTTTACACCTAACTCCTGAAAACAACTAATCGTACTTAGACAATCTTCACCCTTTAAAAAATTAGATACAGTGGTCGTTCCATTGGCAATAGCACCAAACATAACTGAACGGTGGGAAATTGATTTATCGCCGGGAATATTAACTTGCCCTTCTAATTTTTTTACATTATGGATTAACTTTTGTGTCACCATCCAATCATCCTTTCTAAAAGAAATGAGGTGAATGTTCATAACCTTATGGTCCTATAGATACATCGTAATTTGTCTTTTTCTTAATACAAGCTATCGCTTCGTTTCGGTCTCTATCCGATTGGAAGCTAATCACTAAAATTCCATATACTTCTTCGCGTGTTTCAATGATACGAATATTTGTAATGCTAATGTTTTCCGTTGCAAGATAACCTGTAATTTCTGATATAACGCCTGGATAATCAGGAACATCGACAAATAAATCATAAAATGCCGGTATTGCTCCCTTTTCTTTTGAGGGAAGTAGATCACGAAATTGCTTCGCCTTCTCAAAATACTCAAAAATCAATTGTGATTCTTCTTGAATCAATAATTCTTTAACCAGTTCCATTTCTTTTTGCCACTCATCTAACAATTCCACAAGTACTAGTTTATTATGTAATAAAATATCTCTCCACATATGTGGACTACTTGAAGCAATTCTAGTTATATCTCTGAAACCACCTGCTGCTAGTCTAGGAACTAAACCTTGAATACGACTGGATTTTTCTGCTTGATGTACGATGGAAGCTGCAATTAAATGAGGAAAATGACTAATCACACCTGTTAAAAAATCATGTTCTTTTGCACTCATAATCAAAAACTTAGCATTAGTTCCTATTAATAAACCTTTAAGCCTTTCAAGCTGATCCTCTGCTACATCTTCGGTAGGTGTTAATAAATAAAAAGCATTTTCGAAAAGAATCGATTTAGCTGCAAGTACGCCACTTTTATGAGAACCGGCCATTGGGTGGCCCCCAATAAAAGTAATATTTTTCTCACGAAGACAGGATGCATGAGAGACAATTTTATCTTTCGTACTACCTGTATCCGTTATAATTACATTTTTCTTTAACGCAATGTTTGATAGTTCAAGAATAATCTTCTCCGTTTCCATAACAGGTGCGGAAATGAGGATAAAATCTGC
>DASQIV010000663.1:0-3607 GCA_035631415.1 Pseudoneobacillus sp.
AAGAAAGTTGAATCTGTAAAATATGTCCTAAGCTATGTGTGAAAGCCCAAGGAAGGAATAAAAACGTGCTCCAATCATGAATAACAACAGCAATGCCACGAATTGAAAAGGGTAAACTTTCTTGGAAATATATGGCTACTCCAGATCCTATCCAAAGAAAAGAGAATACAAGGATAAGATAAACATTAAATTTCTTTAGGAGTGGCTTATTCAAAACATACTTAAAAATATAGTTAAGGCTAACTAACCATACGAGGATATAAAGGCAGGCAATAATTAGATGAACGGTTACCAAGGGAAAGTGAAGTACATTAAACCAAGTCCTTGTTGCCGGGAGGTATAAAGATAAGCCTGTGATGAGCAAAAAAGTAAAAACTAATGCATGAGTAAAATGTAACAAAATAAACTTCTTTCTCATTATTAAATCCTCCCCATAAGCCAATCGTTAAATAATTATACATTTTTTAAAAAGATTGTCACAAATAAATATCACCTATTTTGCTCCTTTTATTTGTTCATTTTTTGAATTAAAATAAAAATAATAATATTCAGAAAAAGGTGATTTAATGAAGTGGGTAGATGAACAAGATACATTTCCGTTCCCATTTAAGAAACATGAACAAATCTACCGTTACTCCAATAATTCTATCCCTTTAGAAATTTCAAAGTGTGTGAAAATTACCTCAACCTACAAAAAGGAAATCAAACTTAAACGAGAACTACTTAATCAACATCCTGCACGATGTTTTCAATCCACTCCTCATACGATTAAAGCGCAGTGGGAAATCCTTGAGTTAGTCATTGACAGCCTCGTAACCTATTATCCTAATCAATTTGAAATCATTAAAAACGGTTCAAGCTGGCTTTTTTATAATAAATTGCTAGATGAAAAGGAACATTTTATTTTTGGGGATGAAACGAGTTTACCTTACGAGCCACTTGACTTTATAGGAAGGCATGTACAGGAAGATCTCATAATCATGATGCAACGAGATGGAAACTTATTTTTAGATGCTGGACAATTGTGCTTTCCAGCCAATTGGTCGCTAGCTTTCGATATAGGGATGAGTTTTAAGGAAATCCATTACCCAATACCGGGTTTTAAGGAAGAGGGGCTGGATGAACGAATCTTAAATTTCCTTCTACGACTTGAAGCAGGCAATCCGTGGGGGAGAAAAAACTGGTCTTTAATGGCGGGGGATCGCTTAGATACTTCACTTGAAACCTTTGATCAATGGGGAAAATCGAGAAAGCTAGTGACGAAGGAAAACGCCGGAAAATTCGTTCATTTACGAGTTGAAGTTCAAGCCCTTTTTCGCTTGCCACGCAGTAATGGTATTCTTTTTACCATTCATACCCATCTTCTATCTCTAGAAAAAGTGGCTGAAAACAGAGAATGGGTAGAGTCTTTTTATCAAATTCTTACCGAGCTGCCGCCCCATATAGTAGATTATAAAGGCCTCGTTTTGTTCAAGAATGAAGTCGTAGAATACTTGAAAGATAGACTTGAAAGGGTGCGACCTTATGAAGTCTAATGAAGAACCTAGTTTTGTTCCTGGAAAGAAAAAATATTTATTCTACACCAACCAAAGTGGAACCAGTTTGTTAAAACCAATTTTGGACGAAGCAATAGCTCAAAATTACCCTTTAGAAATTATTTTTAACAAAGAAAAGGAGCAACAATTAAGTGATATCACTCAATGGCTTAGTCGTCAAAAAATGGGAAGCTATCTTTATGTAGCACTTCCGTGGAATGAAATAGATGAAATGAAAAGCTTGATTGAAAGTATAGGATTCACGGCTGAGGAGTCACAATTTATTGGCTATGGTCCACAAAACATAAAGGTATTTTGTTGTCGCTGTCATGGGATAACAGAAGAGATAAATATCAAAGTGGATCAATATCTAAACTGTCAGCATTGTCAGTTATTATTGGTTGTTTCAGACCATTACTCTAGACAAAAGAATGCCTTTCTTGGCTATGTCGCAAAACTATAAGCAGAGGAAATATTATGTATAATGAAAAAATCATACCTGTTTTTATAGAAGCAATTCATGAAGAAACTGCACTTGTGAAACGCTTTACACTTAAAGCCATGGATGGAGCCATTCTCCCATCTTTTAGTAGTGGCTCTCACATTATCACTTATATAGAGGGTCAAAATGGAATGATAAGTAGACCTTACTCTCTGACAAATTACTCAGAAAAACCAGATAGATATCAAATTGCCATTCGATTAAGTGACAACTCGAGAGGTGGATCACTTTATTGGCATCAACATGTAAAAGTGGGTGACAATCTTTATATAAGTTTTCCTAAAAATCACTTTCCGCTTAGCTTTAAAGCAAAGCACCATGTTTTTTATGCAGCGGGTATTGGAATAACTCCTTTTCTTTCGATGATGACCGAGTTACAAGAGCAAGGAGCTTCTTTTGAATTACATTATGCAGCAAAGACGAGGGAAAGCTGTGCTTTTTATTCAAATATTAAAGAAAAGTATGGTGGGCGAAGCTAGTTTTATTTTTCAAAGAATAAACGATTGACGACAAACTCATTACTTAACCATATGATTGGTACTCATATATATGTTTGTGGTCCAGATTCATTTATAACGAGTTTTACAGAAGCTGCAAATGGAATTGGTTATCCGAAATCAAGTGTTCATATTGAACGCTTTACCCCTACTCAAATAAAAATGCCATCTTCTTTTCAGGTAACATTATCTAGTGGGGAAAGGGTACAGGTTAGCAAGGAGCAATCCCTTTTAGACGCATTACTAGAAGCAGGGAAAAGAATACCGTATTCCTGCCGAGTAGGACGCTGTGGAACATGTGAACTAAAGGTTTTAGAGGGTGAAATTGAACATCATGACTCTTTTTTGAGCGAGGAACAAAGAAAATCTAACCACGTTATTTTGTCTTGTGTTTCAAGAGCTAAAGCCGATAAATTAACGCTTGATTTTTAATAAATAGGCTACATAGGGAGTAAACAGGTTATGATGCTAGTATTAAAAACTTTAAGGAGGTAGCTAGGGTGAAACTTGAAGAAATCATGAAGCAGCTTGAGGAATGGGGTTCGGAACAAACAAAAAACACCTTCATGCGGCATGGAGCCAAGGAACCGTTTTTTGGAGTAAAGGTCGGCGATCTTAAAAAGTTAGTAAAATATGTGAAGAAAGACTATGAACTAGCCTTAGCTCTTTATCAAACAGGTAATTCAGATGCGATGTATCTAGCAGGGCTTTCGATTAATCCAAAGCTTGTAAGTAAGGAAATCCTGCAAGAATGGGTAACAAAAGCCAATTGGTATATGCTTGCAGAATATACGGTGGCCGGCGTTGCAGCTGAAAGTAACTTTGCCCTCGAACTTGCAAGAGAATGGATGCAATCCAAAAATGAAATGATTGCCTGTTGTGGATGGAGTACTTATGCTAATTATCTTTCTATCACTCCTGATGAAAAGCTCGACATGGTTGAAATAGGACGTCTTTTAGACCAAATACAATCAACCATTCATGATGAAAAAAATCGTGTTCGTTATAACATGAATACCTTCGTTATTTGTGTTGGGGCTTATGTAACTGATCTTCACGAAAAAGCTATAGAA
>DASQIV010000664.1:0-3009 GCA_035631415.1 Pseudoneobacillus sp.
AAAGATGCTTGTCTTTTTTATTTACAAAGTATGGTGGATGAAAAAGAAATCAATATTCGAATTCATCAAAATCTAAAAGAGTTGAATCAAGCGGAAAAAGTCATCATTACCGATGATGATTTAGAAGCTGTTAGAGATAAGTATTTTTCTGCTCTCAACTATCATTATTCCAATGAATACCATCAGCTTGTACATGATATTTTAAATGGATATATTATTCTCTTTATTGATCGGTATGAAAAAGCATTAGCGTTTGCGATTGATAATATAGAGTTTCGTTCGATAACAGAGCCTAGTACGCAAACGATTATAAGAGGCCCGAAAGATAGCTTTACCGAATCAATTAGTACAAATATCAGTTTAATAAGAAGGAGAATTAAAAATCCAAAACTTATATTTGAGGAGTTTATTATTGGAATAGATTCTAGAACCAAAGTATCGATTGGCTACTTGGATGGAGTAATTAATCAAGGGATCCTTGAAGAGGCGAAGAAACGCTTAAATTCCATCCAAATTAGTTCAATCATGGATTCTGGAAACATAGAAGAATCCATCACCGATGAATATTTAACTCCTTTTCCATTAGTGTTTAACACGGAACGACCAGATGTAGTAGCGAGTGGAATAATCGAAGGGAAAATTGGCATTATCGTCGACGGTAGCCCATTTGTGTTGGTGATTCCAACGGTGTTAACGGATTTCTTTCAAAGCTCAGAGGATTACTATCAGCCTTATTTAATGGCTTCGTTTGTTCGGATGATTCGCTATGTTTCTTTTATGGTGGCGCTCATTTTACCATCTTTATATGTTTCAATTGTGACGTTTCATCAAGAGTTATTGCCGACCAATTTACTCGTTAGTATTCAAGCTCAAAGGGAAGGAGTTCCTTTCCCAGCGGTAATAGAGGTTTTGATCATGGAATTGACTTTCGAAATCTTAAGAGAAGCAGGAGTTCGAATGCCTCGGGCGGTTGGACAAACAGTATCCATCGTTGGAGCGTTAGTTATTGGACAAGCTGCGGTGGAAGCAGGTCTTGTGTCGAATGTTTTAGTCATTGTAGTCGCCTTTACAGCCATCGCGTCGTTTGTTTCGCCTATTTATAATTTTTCTATCTCCACAAGGCTAATACGATTTATTCTTATTTTTGCAGCTGCAGTAGTGGGGCTATATGGTATTCTTATTGCCTTAATTTTAATGGTAGCTCATTTGGCTAGCCTTCGTTCCTTTGGAATTCCCTATTTATCACCTATTGCTCCACTTATTATGGAAGATCAACAAGATGTTTTTATTCGATTACCTAATTGGTCTAATCGGACAAGACCCACTTTTTTAAAAACAGAACAAAGTATAAAACAGGATGAAGTGAAACCGCCTAGTCCACCTAAAAAGGAGGATTAACATGGATAAGAAAATTTTCATTTTTTCATTCTTCGTTGTTACTCTACTTTTGTCAGGTTGTTGGGATAAGGTTGAACTAAATGAAATTGCTATTGTTTCGGGAATTACCATTGAAAAAGGGGAAAATGCTAGATATAGAGTAACCGTAAGTGCCATTAATTCTGCAGAACAATCAAAAACAAGCATGATGGGTAATACTCCCTCAGTCAACTATTCGTTAGAAGGAGATACAGTCTCAGAGCTTACCCAAAAAATGAATGTTGGTGTATCTAGAAAGTTAATTTATTCTCATACGCGAGTACTGGTTATTGATGAAGCGGTGGCAAGAGAAGGTTTACTCGAATTTTTAGATTTCCTTGAACGAAGTGGTGAATTTAGAAATGACTTTAATATCCTTATTGCAAGAGAGGGAGAAGCTCAGGATATATTGAAAATTACTTACCCTATTCAAAAGGATCCATCACTGAAAATTCATGACCAGGCTCAATCCCTACATAATGAGTGGGGAGGAGATCCTGGTATTCGATTAACAGACTTTATTACTACCTTAATTATTGAGGGAAAGCATGCTGTAGCGGCTGTTGTAAAAGTGAAAGGAGATCCTGAAAAAGGTTCAAGTGTCGAAAATAATAAAAAAATAGATTTAGATGCTTTAATTGAATTTGATGGTTTAGCCGTTTTTAAATTTGATAAGATGATTGGAACTTTGTCGCTAGAGGAAGCTCGTAGCTTTATATGGACAGACGATATCGAACAGACTGAATTAAGTGTGCCCTGTAATGAAGAGAAAAATAAATTTATTGATATAAAAGTGATTTCGACTTCAACCAAAAAAGAAACAGAATATAAAAATGGTAAAGCAAAAATAATTGTTAAATTGATTGGAGAAGCAGACCTCATGGGGACACAATGTACGGATTCGTTAGATAAAGTAGACACATTCAATAAATACGAAAAACTAACGGAAACATTTATTGAAGGTGAAATAAAGGACACCATAAACAAAACTCAAGAAAAGTATAAAGTAGATATCTTTGGATTTGGTGATACGTTAAATCGCTCTAATCATAATGAATTCAAAAAGATTAAGTATGATTGGGATCAAATTTTTAGTGAAGCATCAGTAAAAGTAGAAGCAAATATCTTTTTAAGACGCTCAGGGATAAGAAACAAAAGTTTTCTTACCGATCTTGAAAAATATAAAGAAAAAGCAGAGTAGGATGGAAAACGAGAAAAGACATAACTCCTTATGAAATGGGGTTATGTCTATTGTTATGTTTGCAATTTTAGAAAATAGTTGTCTGTTAGTGTATTGCTTTTTTCTTAAAGCGGCCACCACGTACTTCTGAAATAGCTGCCACTGCTAAAAATGCGGAAGGATCCAGATCCTCAACAAGTGATTTTAATTTAGCTTCTTCAAGACGGGTAATGACACAGAAAATAACTTTTTTGTCATCACCTGTGTAGGCGCCTTCACCATTTAAATAGGTTACTCCTCGTCCAAGTCTGGCTAAAATGGCATCCCCAATTTCTTTATGTTGCTCACTAATGATCCATGCAGATTTGGATTCATCCAATCCTGCTATGACAATATCAATCGTTTTAAAAGCA
>DASQIV010000665.1:0-8599 GCA_035631415.1 Pseudoneobacillus sp.
AATAATTATATTAATGATTTGAATGAAAACCAGTGGGAGCAGGCTTCTGCTAGGTGGGTTGAAGAAAATAGACAAGAATTATTAGGCTTTTTAACCAACATGGAAAATCAAAAATACAAACGAGGTTTGTTAAATATTAAGAAAGCAAAACTAATAAGGTGGAAAGAACTTCCTTATGAATATGGTCAAAATTTTTTACCTAATCGCTATATGGAGAAATTTGATAAACCACGAGTGTTTTATGTAGGAATAGATTATAAGGTACACTCACAGAACAAGTATTTTATAGACGGTATAAATTACTTCATCATTGCTATGGTTTTAGAAAAAGGAAAATGGAAGATAGCTTTAACACCTCATGTTCCTGTTGGGTCAATAATATTTGACGGTTATGGTTTTGGTACCGAAGATGAAATGACCTTTGATGAGAGGAGAGAAAGATTTTTAAATAAGCCAATAGATTAGTCTATTATTAAGATGTATTTTATGTAAGTAACGGAAAGCTTGAGTTTACTAAGACAGTGGTCTGCGTTTGCAGATCGCTTTTTATTTTTTTAAGGAACTAAAGGACATTTTAGTTCAATTGCAAGTACAGAATATTATTGGTTGATGAGAATAACCTTTTCAATGAAGAATAAATATTAACATATAAAAAAGGAAATATAGATTCAGAGAAAATGGAGGTTGGGGTATGAAAGAGAGGACAGAAAAAAGATTAAATGTTCCAGTTGGTTCTAAAAGTGCAATTACTTTTGGTTCTGCTTTAGCCATTACAATTTCTTGGAGTGTTCATAAATCAGTTCTCTGGGCCATAATTCACGGGATCTTTAGTTGGTTCTATGTTATTTATTATGTTTTGACTAGGTAAGACTTTTAGTCAAATTACATAAGAATTTATTATTTTTCTTTACATAAGTAAAAAGAGCTTAGCTCCAGGAGGATTTAGCCTTTTTATGGAGTGACATTGAAGAAATTATATGCACCTTATGCAACTAAAGAAGGGATATAGTGAATTAAATCCGATCGTCTTTGACGGTCTATTTTTTTTGCTGCTAAAGGAAGGTTAGTTGAAGAAAGAACAGTATAAGAAGTAGTATGTAACTTTAGCGATTGCTGGCTCATATTTTTCAAGGTGGGATATTAAGGTATCTAATACATACTATAGGTAATTTCTGGGGAAGGTATTTTTAGTATAACTTTTTTGGAGGTTACTTATGGATGAAAAAGAAACACAAATTAGGCTAACAGCGGGTGAAATTGGTCAACTTTGGTTTCAATACTTAAATGATAGCTCTAGCATATGTGTACTTACATTTTTTCTAGAAAAAGTTGAGGATATTGAAATTAAGCCTTTAATAGAATTTTCTTTAGAATTATCAAAGTCACATATTCAAAAGATTACAGCAATCCTAACAGAGGAAAAAAATGTAGTTCCATATGGTTTTAGTATTAAAGAGGATGTGGATTTAAATGCTCCAAGACTTTATTCCGACAGTTTTGTACTAAATTTTATAAACCAAATGGCTAAGGTTGGACTTACAACTTATGCTGGTAGTGTTGGAACATCTGTAAGAAGTGATATTAAATCCTTTTACATGGATTGCCTTACAGAAACAATGGACTTATATGATAAGTCAACTGAATTATTATTGTCTAAAGGATTGTTTATCAGGTCTCCTAGCCTGCCTAATTTAGAGAAGGTTGAATTTGTAAAAAAGCAATGGTTTATGTTAGATGTGTTTGGAGAAAAAAGACCGTTAGTAGCTTCCGAAGTCGATAATTTATTTGCGAATCTACAAAGAAATGCCTTGGGAGTAGCTGCACTTATTGGCTTTAGCCAGGTTGCAAAAGATAAGGATGTAAAACAATTCTTTTTAAAGGGTTTAGAAGTAGGGAATAAACATATTCGATTATTTAGAGGTAAGCTAGAGGAAAGTAAACTTCCCGCACCTATGGGTTGGGATTCAGAAATAACAAATAGTACATCACATACTTTTTCTGATAAACTGATGATGTTCTTTACAAGTGGTTTGATTTCTTTGAGTGTTGGCTATTATGGTACAGCTGTTAGTCAAAGTCCTAGAGCAGATATTAGTGCAATGTATAACAGGCTATCCTTAGAAGTTCAGATGTTTTCTGAAGATGGAGCTAATATCATGATTAAAAATGGATGGTTGGAACAGCCTCCAATGGCATCCGATAGAGATGAATTAATAAGAAAATAATCAATTGTGAGTCACATTTAAAGTCCTTCTGCATTTAACAGTAAGGACTTTTTTAATATGATTATGAATTATGTTTGATATAGTGTGAAAAGTTGCAATTAAACTAAAATAGGCGTTAGTAGCGATCTGTCTTTGCAGGTCGCTTTTGATTTTGTTCTGGAGCTAAATGACCAAATTAGTCAAACAAAAATTATCAATATTACTCTCTTTTTTCATACTTTTCATAAGGATTTTTATTGGAATAGTCTAACCCAATTTTCCACATTTTAGGCCAATACGGAATTAAATTATTATGTAACGGTAAACCTAATTAAAAATGGGCGAGAAGGGGATTATTTATGACTACCGATAAAGAATTAAATCCAATGGATGTTATAAAGCCAATCAATTTAAGCACAAAAGAATTAGATGAAATTCAACCTTTAACATCTGTTGAAATGGGTAAACTTTGGGCTACCTATGTTGGGAATAGTATGTCTAGTCAAATCTTGTCTTATTTTCTTCAACATTGCGAGGATGAATATATTAGGACATTATTGGAAAATGGACTAGCCTTAAGTAAAGATTTCATACAAAGGATAGAAGTATTTTTTAATAAGAATAATTTCCCTATTCCTGAAGGTTTTTCAAAAGATGATGTAAATCTTGGTGCCCAACGCTTATATGAAGATGAATTTTATGTACATTATTTGAAATATGCTGCTAAGGCGGGGCTTAGCCTTTATGCAGTAGCAATTCCGTTAGTAATGAGGGAGGATATAAGGGAATTTTTCGTTTATGTAAATAATTGTACCGATATCCTATTAGGACAAATTAATAACGTGCTATTTGAGAAACATTTTATTACAAAACCTCCCATCATTCCAACACCTGAAAAGCCTGAATTTATTAATAAGCAAAGCTACTTAAATGGTTGGTTTGGAGATGTTAGACCACTACATGCGATGGAAATTACTCATCTCTACGATAATATTGAAAATAACACAACAAGCAAAGCTTTATTATTGGGATTTTATCAAACAGTTAGAGATGAAAAAATAAAAGCTTTGTTTAAAAGAGGTTTAGATATGACTGATAAAGTGGTGAAGCAATGTATGGAGAAGCTTCATTTAGAAAACTTACCAACACCGTCATACATAGACCATTTGGTTACAACATCCAACTATCCGCCTTTTTCTGATAAAATCATGTTATTTCATAAAGTGGATATGTTCACCATAAAGATTAGGTCATTTGGAAACTCAATAGCGGTCAACGGAAGAAGAGATATAAGTGGATTATATTTAAGAGCTATGACCAATGTTGGTTTATTTGTTGATGATGGAGCTAATATTCTAATTGACAAAGGATGGATGGAATCCCCACCAAAAGCATTTGATAGAAGTTAATCAACAGTTGGAATGGATGAAAAGATTCTTGAATGTGGGATCCGTTTAAAGATACAGGTGGAGAAAAAGAAAAGTTTACGTTTGTATTTTCCGTCTATTTTGTAACAGTTGGGTGTATTTATTCATCAAAATAATCAATTTTTTGGGTTTTATTCGGACCCCTTTGGTTATCAATGTTATGTGGAAATACAGGATTAGCAATAGGAATATTATTGAGGACAATACTACTGAAAAAGAATGACTGACATTACGTACTGTTTCTCTTTTTTGACAGTTTGGAATAAATTATTTCTAATAATTTTCCTGTTATTGGGAAAGTTATTCTTGTTGGATAGGACT
Organism: Pseudoneobacillus sp.; assembly: GCA_035631415.1. Lineage (GTDB taxonomy): Bacteria > Bacillota > Bacilli > Bacillales > Cytobacillaceae > Pseudoneobacillus. Next base: position 3,953 of record DASQIV010000665.1, read on the forward strand.
GGAGGTCTTAATGAAGTATTCAAAACTGCTTTTATTAATAATGTTTATTTCACCGTGGTTTTCACTCCCATTGTTAGGAAAGAAATCTGTTAAAAGATTCTTGCCAGCAGGTATCTTCATTTCTTTAGTAGTGACATTTGAAAGTATCTTAGCTAAGAAAAGAAAATGGTGGTGGTGGTATGAAAGCCTTCACCCAAAATTACAAGGTGGTTTTCCTTTAACTTGGGGACCCTTTTTAATAGGATCAATGTGGATATTAAAACTAACCTATGGTAAATTTTTTATTTATTTAATTACAAACTTGGTTGTTGATACTTTATTTACTTATCCATTCGTTATGTTCTTAAAAAAACAAGGCATAGCATCTCTAGTTCAATTGAAGAAGTATCAATTATCAATGTTATTCTTTATAAAATCATTACTTTTGTACGGATTTCAGTATGTTAAAGAAAAATTCACTTTATGGAAGTAACGAGTGAGCGTTTTTCCCATAATATAAGATCTATTTAAGCCGGAAATATACAAGATTTATGCATAACTTGTATATTTTGGCTTATTTTGTTTTTCTAAGGTAATAAAAGAGCACTTTTAAAAAAAGGATTATTCATTTATATAACGAATTGTAGTTTTAAGATTTGTTAAATTGTAGGAGTACAATTCAAATGCTTCACTAGGTGCGAAGAAAAGGTACTAAAGGCCAAGTACAAAATTATTAGGGGTTTATCTGGCCACTACTTCTTGGCAGTATAAGCATTCTCTCTTGTAAACCTTTTAAGACTTCTTCTGGCACTTCCCTAAACTTGATATCCCCACCTAGGAAAAGAAGCCAATTTGTTATTTCGGTCAATTCTTCGGGCAAATTAACATTGATAAAAGCCCTCAAAATGGCAGTGATTTGGTAAGGATTCGTATAGGAAATTGAAACTCTTAAAGGATGGTATTTTTTAAATTGGGCAATCGCTTTCGGACCAAGTTCAAGGACAAGGTTGATTACTTCTTCCTTCTTACTTAGTTTTTCTAACATCTTTTTCTCACTTATTCTTTTTTTCGGCGAGTATGGTTTGACATTGATGAGATGGTCGACAGGGAAAATCTCCTTCTTTTCTTCCTTTAAGTCAAAGCCTTCAATCAGCCAAATTCCTTTCTCATGATAAAGGTGCAAGAGATAAATGGGATATGACTTTGTTACCTTTTCTTCTTTGATGGTAATCAATAAATAACTATCCAAAAGAAGGATTTGGATGAGTTTTTCTAACATCGGATGGGGGAGATCTGATAGCTCAAGTAGGTCGGGATTATGGGGGTTGGTCCCTTCAAAAAGCAAGATTTGATTTAAAAGAACAAGGTCATCCTGCTGGTTTTCTGAGATGAGGCCTAGTAATTTTTCAGCTAAAGACTGACGACTCTTTAGATAAGGGAGTTGTTGATTTCTTGTGGCCATAAAGGCTATAAATAGAGCCTTTATTTCATTATCGGTAAAGTGAACATTGGGCAGGACGGAGTTTTTCATGACAAAATAACCCCCATCTCTTCCAACTTCAGCGACAAGCGGCATCCCCATGTCTTCAATTTCTCTGATATCTCTAATCGCTGTCGAACGAGAGATATTAAATTCCTGCATGATTTCAGAAATGGTAAAGTGGGAGCGGTTGTTAATATACCGCATGATGATATTAATCCGTTCAACTTTTTTCATCAGGCTCTCCTAAACAGTATCAATTTTTGACATGATTTAAGGTTATTATAAACCTATCAAATGAAAAGACAAATCATTTGAGTAATTCAAAAAAAGGATGGTTTGAATATGACGAATTTTACACTTGAAGAAAAAGACAGTTTTACCGTATTAGGTTTTGGAACAGAGCTTAAGAGCCATTACACAGACTATGCTGGCATAAGCAAAGAAAAGTCAGACTTTTGGTCGGCAGTCAAACGAGATGGAAGGCTTGACACTTTAAAGACAAAAGCTTCAAATGATTACATTTTTGCCGTGAACGAAGCGGTGAATAACAAGATGATGCATTATGCAGGCGTCATGACAGAGTCATCATTACCAGAAGCAGATCGTGTTATCCAATTTCCTAAAGGGGAATATCTAGTTGTTAAAGGAGAAGCGAAAAGTGCTGAAGAGTTGAGTAATATGCTTACTGGGATTGCCTTTGGTCAAGTCTTGCCGGAAACAAAGGATTTTGCCTATGTTGGCGGACCAAATACAACGGTTGAGATGGGGCAGCGCGACGGCTTAGTATATGGTGAAATGTGGATTCCTGTGGTTAGGAAATAAAGAAATAAAAGGAGGGACGAAAATGTCATATATCGTTGATTTTAAAAATGTTTCTACGGTTGGTTTAGAGTCTTCGCCAGTAGCAGAAGTGCTTGCTGGTTTACGCGCGAATGAAGCCCGTTACTTTATGAATAAATACAAGCATGAATTTACGGTTGTACCAGTTAGCGAGTCCAGTGAGACCCTTGAGTATGTGAACAGAGTTTTAAAAGAAGAACGTGATATTGAGTTTGCGGCCAAACCTTTAGAAACATCACGTTTTCAAGTGGAAAATATCGATTGGACTTACGTCTTTTATGAGGATGGTCTTTCGGTCAACGTCCTGTATACGGTTGATGGCTCTAAGCCAAAGCGGGCTGTTGGTTTTAAGCTTTCTGAAGGTATGGAGGTACCAAAGGAGTTAGAAGGGAAGTTTAAGTTTGCTAGACAGAAGTCTAAACTAGCTGGAACCATTCGGGGTTCGTTTTTTGTCATTAAAGGAGAATATTAAAGGTATCGATGGCTAAAGAGCGAGTTTAGTTGCATAAGAATGGATTCCAAAAGATTGACATTAGAGTCAATCTTTTTCTTTTCGCTAATTCATATAAAATAGTTGCTAGATGAAAGCATGTGGGAACCTAATTTATATTGATAATATTTTATGATTTAGAAAAAAATAGTCTTAAGGAAAGGAGGGATTGCTAATGTCTGTGATAAAGTGGGCAACAGGACTATTCGTTTTGCTTGCAATGGTTGTGGTTGCGACAACTCTAGGCTCACTCGGTGTATTTGCCGAATCTGATCATGTAACTCAGCCAATGGTGACGGTGAAGGCTATTGAGGTCGAGTTGAACGATGACAACTTTAATCCGAAAGTCATCACTATTCCGAATGGAACAACCACAACATTGATATTGAAAAACAAAGGTAAGAAAGAGCACACCTTCACAGTGGAAAAGCTCGAAATTGACGCAGAGGTCCAACCAGGAACAGAAAAAACCATTACCGTGAAACCGAAACAGCCCGGTACATATGAACTGATATGTCGGTACCATTTTCAAGAAGGAATGGTTGGAAAAGTACTAGTCAAATAACAAGCAGGGCCAATATGGCCTTGCTTTTTTTAATAGGCGACGGAAATTTACATATTATCATAACAGCTAACCTTCTCCACAAACGGATGTTCTTATAAAAAAGAAAATTTCCACTTTTTAGAAAATAGTGAAGTGGACGTATATTGTTGTTTGGATTATTAATATAGTTCCAAAACGAATAAATGATAAATATAATATATGAGTAACATATAAACCGTTTAAATGGGGTGAAATGGTGTATTTTTTTAAACCTATTTCTGATGAGGTTCGATTATCTCAAATATTATTCAATAGATATAATAAAACAATCAAGCTCACATTAGTGGCGGTTTTTGCCTGCATTGCTGCTATTTTACAGTCCGCTGGTGGATTTTTACCTGGTATAGGATATTTCTTTAGCCCGATTGCTACTGCACCTATTCTATTATGTTCCATGTTTTCCATTTCATTTGGAACAATGTCTTATTTTTTGACCATAATGTTGTTATTCATTCTACAACCAACGGAACTAATTGTATTTCCTTTTACAACTGGGTTGTTAGGACTTGGAATAGGGGCAGCATTTTATTTTTTTAGGAAAAGATTAAGTATTATTGCTACTGGTACCATTCTTTTAATGTTGGGAATTACGAGTCTAATATATATTTTTCACTTTCCAGTTTTAGGTCCAGCAGTCTCTGATTCCTTTTCATCTCTTACACTCGGAAGTATCTTTTTACTGACTTTCCTTTATAGCTGGTTATGGGTCGAAATTGCTTTAATCATTTTTAAAAGATTAAAAATAATATTAATTAAGTAATCCTCCAAATCTCCCCAGTCTTAGAAACTGCACCTGGGTTGTTAAAAGATTGCTCAAGTGTCTGTAAGGATTATTACCTCACCAATCCTCGAGTTCATTCCTGCATCAGCGTAAGAATGTCTCCTCGATCTGTAAAGGTAAAGTGAATGCGAGTAGCTAGTTTTTAAGTGAATACTTCATTCCTATAGCCAGTGGGGAAGAGTTATATCTTACGGCTATTTCCCTGGTCGCTCCATCGTAATCACCATAGAATTATCCTTACTTTCTACATATTCACGTAGAAAAAGTCCATATTCTTAAGGATTGGGTTGGAGTTTGTGTTCAATTTTGTAAGAAAACTTCGATTAAGACTATATTCTTAGAGGTTTGAAGGGACTCTTGTAGAGCAATCTGAAATTCTGTTAGGTTCCTAGCCTGCTTTCCCTTAATCCCAAATCCTACAGCTAATTGGGTAAAGTCTGGGTTTTCAAAGGTCACACCGTAACTTTCTC
>DASQIV010000666.1:0-3156 GCA_035631415.1 Pseudoneobacillus sp.
TTTTAACCAACAACCAAACAAGTCTCAAGCTGGTACAAACATTCAAGAAGTAAGACAACAAAATGCTGCTTCACAAGGTGGTCAAGGTCAATTCGGCACTGAGTTTGCAAGCCAAACTGACGCTGCTGAAGTAAGACGCCAAAACCAACAATCTCAATCTAATGCTGGTCAAGGTAACTTCGGACAACAATAATACTTATTGAAAGCACCCTAACAACGATAGGGTGCTTTCTTTTTGTGGATTTTTTTTGCTTTTTTATTTTTCGACAAAACTTCCCTTCACTCTACATAACTAGTCAAAGGAGTCTAGAAGGTACTCTCGAATACATATTATAACAACAAAAAATATAGGCGGTGGCATAAGATGAATCAATTTAACCGTTTAGTATCAGAACAAATGAAGACGATGGAAAAACTTCTTTTTATTCAATCTGAACTAGAGAGATGTCAAGAAATCGAAGAAGAACTTAAAACTCTTCAACAAGAAACAGAGTTAGAAAGTGTGCAGTATGAAATAACACAGATGAAGGAAGAATTAAAGAAAATTCAACAGGTTTTTGAGAATCAAACAGAAGAAGTAATTCGCTCCTATCAAACGATGGATTTAACTCCAATATCATAAAATATCTAGAAAATTTATAAAATTAAGGGAGTCATTGAAATTTCAATGGCTCTTTTGTTTTAAATTCTTTGTACAACCGTTATAATAATAAGAAAAAAGAATCGTTCTTTGTTGCCTTATGTCGTTTTATAAAAGTTGTCTAGCTGTAAAGCCTAGTCCCATGAGGGAGGTCAAGGTGCTTTTAGCTTTTCGGGGTTACAAATGTTCGGAAATGAAAGTAGGGGAAAATGTAATGGGCGTTCCCACTGAAGGAGAACCAATACAAATTCATAGCTATAAACATAACGGGCACATCCATCGGATTTGGGAAGAGACTACCGTTTTAAAAGGGTCTGAAACTCTTGTAATTGGGGGAAATGATCGGACCATTGTGACGGAATCAGATGGAAGAACATGGATCACAAGAGAACCTGCCATATGTTATTTTCACTCTCAATATTGGTTTAATATTATCGGGATGATTCGTGAAGACGGTGTTCATTACTATTGTAATTTAAGTTCGCCTTTTATTTATGATGGGGAAGCACTTAAGTATATTGATTATGATTTAGATATAAAGGTGTTTCCAGATATGACTTATCATTTGCTTGATGAAGATGAATACGAACGACATCGCCGTGAAATGAAGTATCCTGAGGTTATTGACCATATTCTAAAAAAGAATGTTGAAAAATTAATCAAATGGATTCATCAACGTAAAGGTCCATTTGCTCCAGATTTTATTGATACCTGGTATGAAAGATATCTAACATACAGACGTTAATAAAGATAAAATCGAACAAAGACCTGTTGATCAGCTCAACAGGTTTATTAAGTTTTTACTTATCATCATGGAGGTGCAAAATTGGATAGTATTAAACGGTATCTTCAATTTGTAAGACCCTATAAACTACAAATTATTGGGACTATCTTTATTGGTATTTTAAAATTCTCTATTCCGCTATTAATTCCTATGTTAATCAAGTATGTAGTAGATGATATTGTTGGGAACAATACTCTATCAAAAACAGAAAAAACAGACCAGCTACTTTATATCATGATCATTATGTTTATCATCTTTGTCGTTATTCGTCCGCCAATTGAGTACTATCGGCAGTATTATGCTCAGTGGACAGCCAGTAAAATCCTTTACGATATCCGAGATCAGCTATACACACATATTCAAAAATTAAGCTTTAAGTATTACTCAAATACAAGATCAGGTGAGATTATCTCAAGGGTAATTAATGATGTAGAGCAAACAAAGACTTTTGTCGTAACAGGGCTGATGAATCTTTGGTTGGATATGGCAACGATCGTAATTGCGATTATCATAATGTTTACAATGGATGTAAAGTTGACCGTGATGTCCATCGTTCTTTTCCCGCTTTATGCCCTTTCAGTTAGATACTTTTTTGGTAACTTACGAAAGTTAACGAAATCTCGTTCACAGGCATTGGCCGAGGTGCAAAGTTATTTACATGAACGAGTACAAGGAATGCCTGTCGTGAAAAGCTTTGCCATTGAAGATCATGAACAGAAGTTATTCGATAAACAAAATCATAACTTCTTAACGAAAGCTATTGAACATACACGATGGAATGCCAAATCATTTGCAGCTGTAAATACCATCACCGATATTGCTCCGTTAATTGTTATTGGCTATTCGGGTTATCAAGTGGTTCAAGGGCATTTAACGTTGGGGACGATGATTGCGTTTATAGCTTATATCGATAAGTTATATAATCCTTTAAGAAGAATGGTGAATTCCTCGACAAGCATTACCCAATCAATTGCTTCCATGGACCGTGTTTTTGAATTCATTGATGAAAAGTATGATATTGTTGATCAACCAAATGCGCTCGAGTGTAGAAATGTCAATGGTGAGATTAGCTTTAATAATGTATCTTTTTCTTATAATGAAGAAGAGGATCTTGTTTTAAAAAATATTAACTTAAATGTTAAAAAAGGTGAAACCATTGCATTAGTGGGAATGAGTGGTGGAGGAAAGTCTTCCTTTGTCAGCTTGATTCCACGTTTTTATGATGTTTCATCAGGGGAAATTTTACTGGATGGTACCGATATTCGTACATTTAAAGTACGAAGTCTAAGGGATAAAATCGGTATGGTCTTCCAAGACAATATTCTTTTTAGCGATTCAGTTAAAGAAAATATCCTATTAGGAAATCCAAATTCAAGTGAAGAAGAAGTCATTCAAGCTGCTAAAGCTGCAAATGCACATGATTTTATCATGAGCCTTCCACAAGGGTATGCTACGAAAGTTGGTGAAAGAGGCGTAAAACTCTCCGGTGGTCAAAAGCAACGAATAGCGATCGCTAGAGTATTTTTAAAAAACCCGCCAATCTTAATTCTTGATGAAGCAACATCTGCTTTGGATTTAGAAAGTGAACACCTGATTCAAGAATCATTTGAGACACTAGCCAAAGACCGTACGACCTTTATTGTTGCTCATCGATTGTCGACAATTACACATGCTGATAGAATCGTATTAATCGAGCATGGTGAAATAGTGGAGATAGGTACACATGAACAAT
>DASQIV010000667.1:0-6108 GCA_035631415.1 Pseudoneobacillus sp.
ATACGATTATATTAATCATCGTTTAATAGAAGCCAATATAAAAAATGAGATAACTGTTCTTGATGAAGTTGAGGGTTTAGTAAAGGAATTTAGTGATATATGGAAACAAGTGATTCAACTTAATAGACAAAGTCAGTTTAGACAGGGTGGACAAGTCTAATGAATCCTGTGGAAGAATGCTATGAAATTACCAAACTTCTTACTATAGTAGTTCAAAATGCTCTAAATGAAGAAGAACGTGAAATAATAATTGATGAAATTGATGAACTTCTTTTTAAACGTGAAGAGCTTCTTCCTAAAATTACTCCACCGTTTACACTTGAAGAGAGCAAAAAAGGGGAAGAAATTATTAAGTGGAACTATTTTATTGACAATAATTTAGCGAAAATACGTACAAAAATTCAAAACAAGCTAAACAAAGCGAATAAAACAAAAGAATCAGTTCAGAAATATGTAAACCCTTATCAATCACTTCAAACTGATGGTTCGTTTTATGATAAGAGAAAATAGTTATTGAATCTAAAGAGAAATCATCTAAGCTTTCCTCCCCAGGAAAGCTTTTTTCCTACAAATCTAGAATAAAACTACACTTTTACCCATATTCATATAAGACTAAACCATCTATAAAACTACCCACTATTTCCACTATATTTATATTGTCAAGCCACTCCACCAATAGTTCCAGAATTATTCCACAATTATCGACAAAAAGGTGACATTTAATTTTTCTTCTGTTTTAGCAGGAGTTTGGTAGGGTAAAATAGAAATGTAATACATAGTCTTTTTAAGGAGGAGTCACTTATGAACTATGCAATCCGTGGTGAAAACATTGAGGTAACACCAGCTATTCGAGAATATGTAGAGAAGAAAATCTCGAAGTTGGATCGCTATTTTACTGAAACACCTGAAGCAAATGTCCATGTGAATTTAAAAGTTTATCAAGATAAAAAGGCTAAAGTTGAAGTAACGATTCCTCTTCCACACTTAGTACTTCGTGCAGAAGAATCTAACGATGATATGTATGCGGGCATCGATTTAATTTCTGATAAATTAGAGCGTCAAATTCGCAAACATAAAACAAAAGTAAACCGCAAGTTCCGTGAAAAAGGGAATATTCCAGCTTACTTCGCAGTAAATGAAAGCCCTGAGGCACAACAGGTTGAAGAAGATGATTTAGAGCTAGTTCGTACGAAGAGCTTTGATTTAAAGCCAATGGACAGTGAAGAAGCCATTCTTCAAATGAACATGTTAGGGCATAACTTCTATGTATTTACAAACGCAGATTCTAACCGTACAAATGTTGTTTACAAACGTAAAGACGGTCGTTACGGATTAATTGAAGCGCAATAATAATCATATGTAAAAAGGCTTGCCCAAGTGGGTGAGCCTTTTACTTATCTACTTTTAAAAATTCATTCAGGTCTACAAACTTGATCAGTTATAACTGGTTAGCACTTCACCTTGCATAACTTCTATAAAATTAACTGCTGCTAATCCCTTCTATTGTCTTTCCACCCTTTGTGACTTTTCTATAACAGCCTTAAAATGACTCGTTTAAAAAACCTATTCCTCTAAAGCTTCCCTCTAGAAAATCATTCCTATTCTTGAGAAACATCTTAATCAAAACAAAAAAGAATCGCGCATGAATCTAGTAACAGTTGGAAGAATTTTCTGAAAATAATCCTATTTCCACTTGTAATATTTTGTCGAAAAGCTAGTTTTATTTTCGGTAGAATAATTATTTTTTTGTCCATCGGAGGATAAATGTTAGTTATTTGTTAGAATTAATTTACTATTTTGTTAGTAAACAATTGTTTACAAGTGTCGAATTATATCAGAATTATAAGAAAATTCACATAAAACAGGTAAAATATAGTAAAAATACTTCGATAATTGAAATATCGGAAATCCCAAAAGTTGTACAATTTGTTATTTTTATGTTGACTTTTTGAGGATTTATTCCTATTACTTTTATGCTATAAATGTGTTTAGACATATCTTAATTTTCTAACAACTCTTAAAACTCAGTCAAAGGAGGGCGCTTTTCTATCTATTCTAGCTTAGCTTTTTTAAAATTCCTAAGGGGGTAAATTATGTTAAATTGGCGGAAATTTATCGTTACTGGTGCTCTAACAACTACACTTGCATTTAGCAGCATTTCGGCAATGGCTGTTAGTTTTGATGATGTAAGTGGATCAGCAGGTGAAACATCTATTAGTAAATTGGTATCTCTGGGTATTATTGTGGACAAAGATACATATTTTAACCCGGAAGATGGATTAACGCGACTTGAATTTGCTGAGATTGCAAACCGAATTGTCACCTTAAGTCCTAGTAAAGCATTAAAAGTTAAGGATGTTTCAACTGCAAATGGTAGAAATGGTGCAGTTGTAAAAGCTGTTGGAAATGGACTTCTTTCTTTAAATAAAAAGGGAGAATTTAAACCAAGAGCTGGCGTTACTTACGGTGACTTTGCAAGAACACTTGCATATGGTCTTGGATTTAAAAAACATTGGTCTAATCGTCCAATCGACTATTTATACTACTTAGATCGCAAAGGTGTTCTAGATATTGATACAGATCTAGATGCTGTTGTAACAAGAGAAGAGGCAGCTATTGCGATTGACAATTATATGAAGGTTAAAGATGCCTATAAAACGGTTACTGGTGTTGTAGCTGGCTTAACGAAAACAGGCTTCTATGTAAAAAATGATACTGGTGTAACGAACTATAAACTTGCGGCTAATGCTTCTATTTTCTTAGATGGTCAAGCTGGCGGTAAAGAAAACTTAGCAAATGGTACAGTTGTTGAGCTTACTTTCAACAACAAATATGAAGTAGCTTTCGTAACAGGCTCTGGGCTTGAAGTATTTGACGGTAAGTTGTCTTATTCAGCTGGAAATTTAAAGTTCAATGATACGGTTAAAAACTTTAATTTAAATGCAGTGGTAGCTCCTCTACCAAACTATTCAAATAAAGCATTTACGTTTACGGAGTTCACGAACTATTCCTCTAAAGCAGGGGTAAGCTTCGAGGGTACTTTATACTCAAATACTGCAAATGATGAAATTACAATGATTGAAGCATATATTTCAAAAATCACTGAAGCGCCAATGAAAATCGCTGGTAATAAAGTGACGTTTGATTTCTCTAATTATGCTCTTAAAAATCAACCTTTCGTATTTAGTGAAGAAGCAAAATTTGCTGTAGTTGAAGGTGAAACAAAAAAAGACGTAACTCTTGCTGATGTTGTTGCGCTTCAAGCAGCTGGAAAAGCTCCTAATGCAACGATTACAGCTGGCGCTGATGGCAAGGTTCTTACTTTAACAGTAACTCTTAAAGCAGAAGAAAAAAAATAAAAGACTAACTTAACGATAGGAGGAAACAAAAACGATGCAAAATTTCAAACAGAAATTTGTAATGACAACTTTAGCATCAACGATTGCATTTGGCGGCTTAACGTTTCTAGGTGATGACGCTTCTGCCCGTACAATCGACAAGAGTAAAGTCGGCGGTAAGGCAGTCTTAACATCCTTTTCGGATGCTGTAAGATTAATCCCTTATACAACATCTGACTCTGCTTCAGGTCGTATTCAATCCATGCTTTTCGATGGATTAATTAATATCGATCAAAAGGGTAACCCTGTTCCATCACTGGCAACAAAGTGGAGCTTTAACAAAGCAGCTAATACGTATACGTTTGAACTTCGTAAAGGTGTTAAATGGCATGATGGGAAACCATTTACAGCTGCAGACGTAAAATTCTCTTACGATATGTATAGAAATCCAAAGTCTATTAATAGCTATATTTCAGACTTTGAGTCTATAAAAGAAGTTAAGGTTATTAATGATTATAAGGTTGAATTTAAATTAGGGAAAAAGGATGCTTTAATCCTAACCAATGTATTCCCAGCAGCCATCATTGCTAAACACCAATTCCCTAAAGGTGTTGAAGATTTCAACAAAAACAATAAAATTCATCGTAACCCAATTGGAACAGGTCCATTCAAGTTTAAAGAATGGAAAACAGATGAGCGTATCGTTGTAGTAGCTAATACTAACTACTGGGATGGCCGTCCATACCTAAATGAAGTTGTTACGCGTATTCTACCAGATGCAAACGTGGAAGCTATTAACCTATTAAAAGGTGACGTGGACTGGGTAGAAGCATTAACTCCTGCGACAATCGCTCAAGTGTCTAAGGATAAAGATCTAAAAATCTTGAAGTGGGATTACGGTCAATTTGACTTTATCGGCTTTAACGAAGCGGTAGCTCCATTTAATGATGTAAAGGTACGTCAAGCATTAACGTATGGTTTAGACCGTCAATCCATTGTAAGCAAAATTTATTTAGGTAAGGCTTACATCGCAAGTGGTCCATTCCATCCTAAGATTCCACAAAACAACCCAGCAGTGAAAGCTTTCCCATTCGATCAAAAGAAAGCTGCACAATTATTAGATGCAGCTGGTTGGAAATTGAAGGATGGCGTTCGTCAAAAAGACGGTAAGAAAATGGAATTTGATTTCTATTTCAACAACGGTAATAAGAGCCGTGAAAAAATTGGTCTAGTTGCACAGCAAAACTGGGCTAAGTTAGGTGTTAAGTTAAACGTACGCGGTTTAGAATGGTCTATCTTCCTTGACCGTTATGCGAAGGGTGAACTTGATACATTTGCTCTAGGATGGGGTGGGTACGACGGAAACGTTGAACACAAAGGCTTCTTCCACAGCAGTAACATTCCGACTGCTACATCACCAGGTAACAACCGTAACCGTATCAAAGATGCAAAAATTGATAAGTGGTTAGACACTTATTTACAAGAAGAAGATCGCAACAAGCGTATCAAAATTTACCAAGAAATGCACAAATATATGGCTGAAAATGCAACCCTTATTTGGACTGTACACCCAATGAAAAATATGGGATTTGACAAAGACTTAAAAGGTATCAAAACATCTTTAGCTAACCCTTTATACAACCTACAAGATTGGTACTGGGGAACAGCAAAGAAAAGAAAATAAGAAGTAGAGTACTGGCGGCCGTTAGCGACAGGAGTTGCTGCGGCTGTCTTTTTAAAAGAAATTAATATACTACAATAAAGAACTATTGCTTATATTTGTGTTTTTTCTAAACTTACCTTGAAAGTAAGTCTTCTATCTTACATATAGAAGCTAGATTCATAAATTTTAACACTAAGCTAACAGAAAGTAGTGAGACCTTTGACTAAATATATTATTCGAAGAACACTTCAGGCGATACCCCTACTATTTATCATCTCTATTATTTCATTTTTACTTATGTCACTTGCACCTGGGGATCCAACTGCGATGTATGAAAATCCAGAGGCAGGCGGTGAGCAAGATCTTTCTGCCATCAAGGAGCAATTAGGTGTCGACCAACCGATTTATATCCAGTATGCCAAATGGTTAAAGCTTTTAGTTTTAGACGGAAATCTTGGCTACTCTTTCCAAGATGGACAGCCTGTTATGCAAAAAATTGTCGAGAGAATCCCTGCGACATTATTACTAATGGGAACGGCTATCATTATTTCAATCATTGTGGCTATTCCTATAGGTGTTTATTCAGCTGTAAAAAAGTATTCATTGTTTGACTATTTCTTTACCTTTTATTCGTTTTTAGGTATTGCCGTTCCATCTTTCTTTATCGCTTTAATGGTCATTTTATTCTTTTCTCTTAAATTATCCTGGTTCCCGGTATCCGGTATGAGAGAAAATTTTGATTCCTTTGATTTATGGGACCGAGTTCATCACTTAATTTTACCTTCCTTAACGCTAGCATTTGGATTGATTGCTTCTAAATCACGCTATATGCGTTCTAGTATGTTAGAGGTTATAAAACAGGATTACGTGAGAACAGCAAGGGCAAAAGGTTTATCCGAAGGAAAAGTTATTTTTAAACATGCATTACGTAATGCTTTAATTCCAATTATCACGATTATAGCACTTCAGCTCCCTTTGTTATTCGGTGGTACTCTATTTATTGAGCAGTTATTTGCTTGGCCAGGTATGGGGAGATTAACGGTTAATGCGATTTTCATTCGTGATTATCAGGTTATTATGGGAACAACGATGATTGCTGGTGTTATG
>DASQIV010000668.1:0-4573 GCA_035631415.1 Pseudoneobacillus sp.
GTTTAAATTGCCATCAGAATCAATAATAAAAAAGCTGCACAACCGGCAGCTTTAGCTTTGTATATTTTTATTCATTTGTTTGATGGCTGCTTTTTCTAGCCTGGAAACTTGTGCTTGTGAGATACCAATCTCTTCTGCCACTTCCATTTGTGTCTTTCCTTGGAAAAATCTCTTTCTTAAAATTAATTTTTCTCGATCGTTTAATCTTCGCATTCCTTCTTGAAGAGCAATTTCTTCTATCCAGTTCGTATCCTTATTTCGATCATCACTTAACTGATCCATGACATAAATAGGATCTCCACCATCATTGTAAATTGGCTCAAACAAGGAAACAGGATCTTGAATGGCATCTAATGCAAACACAATTTCCTCATGTGGAACCTCTAAAACCTTGGCAATTTCTTCTGCTGTTGGTTCCCTTGAAGTTTCACTCATTAATCTTTCTCTTACCTGCAATGCCTTGTAAGCAATATCACGTAATGAACGTGAAACTCTAATAGGATTATTGTCCCGGAGATATCTTCTAATTTCACCAATAATCATTGGAACAGCATAGGTAGAGAATTTTACGTTTTGGCTTAGATCAAAATTATCAATGGACTTCATAAGACCGATACAGCCAACCTGGAACAGGTCATCTACGAATTCTCCACGATTATTAAAACGTTGAATTACACTAAGTACTAAGCGGAGATTACCGTTGACAAGTTTTTCCCTTGCGGAAATGTCTCCCGCTTGCATTTGCTTGAAGAGTAATCTCATTTCTTCGTTCTTTAAAACTGGAAGCTTTGATGTATCAACACCGCAAATTTCTACTTTATTTCGAGTCAATCCCTTTTCCCTCCTCACAGGAGTTGCTGTACAACTTAAGTATCTCCGTGAGAAGGAAAAATATGCACCTTTACCCAAATAACAGATAATGAATTAACCCTAAAAAATGGATGAAATATTAGAAAAATCAACGTTAATTAGTCTAAAAAAATTTTTTCAAAAAATCTTTTTAGACCATTTTATTAAATTCCTTTCTGAGTCTCTTAATAATCCTTTTTTCTAATCTAGATATATACGATTGTGATATACCAAGCATATCGGCTACATCTTTTTGCGTTTTTTCTTCACCATTCGTTAACCCAAAACGAAGTTCCATTATTTGCTTTTCTCGATCAGATAATTGATGCAAAGCTTTTACTAATAGCTTTCTATCCACATTCGCCTCTAAATCCTTAGTAATAATATCTTCATCCGTTCCTAATACATCGGATAATAAAAGCTCATTACCATCCCAATCAATATTTAAAGGTTCATCAAAGGAAACCTCTGAACGAATTTTATTATTTCTTCTTAAGTACATTAATATTTCATTTTCGATACACCTTGAAGCATATGTAGCTAACTTGATTTTCTTTTCTGGATTAAATGTGTTAACCGCTTTTATTAAACCAATAGTTCCAATACTAATTAGATCTTCAATATTAATCCCTGTGTTTTCGAATTTTCTTGCTATATAAACGACAAGTCTCAAATTTCGTTCAATTAAAATGGATCTTGCTGCTTTATCACCATTTGGTAATTTGTTTAATAAAAGTTCTTCTTCTTCTTTACTTAAAGGAGGAGGTAATGCCTCGCTACCACCAATATAATAAATTTCATCTGTTTTAAGTCCCAATTTAATTAATAGTTTATACCAATAGTATGATAGGCGAAGTTTTAAATTTTTCAAGTTACGTCCTCCTTCTAAATTTTGCATTTTTGAGTATAGTAATATTAGCTTACTTTCTGGGAAGTAGTTATTGTATTTAAGTCAGTAAGCATTTTAGGATGAACAATGCATTGAAACGATTCATCTGGGGAAAGCTGCTGCGTCGTTAAAGAAATTAATGCCTTTTGGACGTTATGCACAGTGTTACTAGTCTTTATTTCTAAATGGTCTGGCTTAAAAGCCATAATAAGTTGATGGTCCTGTCCGACGACACGACAGGGGATAACCTTTACCTTATTCTCCCAGCCAATTGGAATTTCCTTCTTTCCAAATATAAATGCGTCTGGATCTTCAGCCATTTCTATAATTTCATTTGGAAAATCATCGGTTATTTTATGAATGGATACAATCATTACAGGTGTTTTAGTTATGGGGTCATACAACTGATTCCCACTGTCAACTAATCCATTAATGGTGAATGTTAATTCATTTATAGAAAAATGAACCTTTACTAATTGATCATATTGAATTTTGGTCATTTCCATTTTTTCTATCCCTGATTTAGAAAAATACCACGCTATTGGAAAACCAATCATGACAAATAGCCAACTAATGGGGTCACCAAACCCCCTTATACTTGCTAGTAGAACCTCAGATGTAAGCTGATTATCAAACTTTATAAAATAATGGATTCCAATTAGTGAACCACCAGTTAAAAAAGTTGAAAGATAAAGAAACATTAAAGCCTTTAAGAAAAAACGAAAACGCTTGAATCCAAATGTCACTAGAATCATAAAAAATGAAAATATCAATTTGATAATGGGATGACCTGCTATACTTGCTAAGGGCGAGAAGGATAATAAAATAATTAGACTACCAATAAACCCTCCGACAAGCACCTTCCACCATTTTATTTGACGTTTCAGCATGATAGATGTCATGTACAGGAGCAGACTGTCAAATAGAAAGTTTAGAAGCCATATCACATCCAAATAAACAGTCAATGGCGATCCCCCTCAAATATTGCTCATAAATCAATCTCTTCCCATTAAATTTTGAAAGTTTTTAATAGTCTCTATCATTCCGTTACGGAAAAGTATAACCCAATTGTTTAGGGGAAGTGTGTCATATTCTGTAAAAGAAATAGGAGAAATTTTCTCTATTCTTTTCGTATTTTGTCAATTTATCTTCTTATTCTCACATATACCTATATAAGAATTATTTTTGGTGAAAATGTGTTTTCACCAAATCGTTTTGTACCTGTATATATTTTTTAAAAAGGCTCTTTTCAAAAAGATTGTTGTTTTGAAATAGATTTTTTAAACAGTCGTTGACTGGAGCGGAAGGTGCGAGACATGGAAAAATACAAATCATTTTTCCTACCTGCGGGAGCAGCGGGACAGGTGAGACCTAGGTAAAATAATCCTTATAAGGGATCATTTTTACCCCACAGGCGCTAGGTAGCGCCGAGGAGGCTCACCGCCTCGCCCCGCAAGAAGAATTTGGTTTTTGAAATGCCGGCAGTAGGGCTTTTTCATAATTCTTCCCCGGAAAGCGAGCATCCTGTAGTGGAAGTCAACCACTACTCTAATAGCACCAATGTTTACGAAAACAGCCTAAAAAAACGGTTCTCCGTCAAATGTTGGGGTGATGACTAATTGTCGTCACCCTTATCCAATGTGAACCCCAATTCCTTTATACTGATGTGTCAATAAGATCTTGGCTCTAAAACGTTCAAAGCTCCTAAAGCCAAATGCATTTCTTTTTAGTACTTTAGTTAAGTTGTTAATTCCTTCTAAAAAGCCATTTGAATATTTATAAACAAAGCTATTTAGGATCTCTGTTTGCCAGTTTTGTAATGTTTTTATAGCCTTTTTCATTTCAGGAATTTCCGAGACTTCCACTAACTTATAGAAATCCTTCAATTCTTCTTTTACCTCACCGATTTTGTCTGTTCCTTTTTCTTTTGCGTTTAAAAACCATAGTTGAAAGGATTCCTTCAATTCATAGGCTCTTCTGAGCTCTACAGACATATCTAAATAACTCCAAATGCCAGCGTTCATCGTCATTAAGCTTTCCCTGTGCCTTGTGAAAAACATGCTTCATCCGTTTACATTTCTTGCGGTCATAATCATGGAAGGACTGTTGGACACGTCTCCTTACACTATCAAGTGCCCAATAGATATAACGACAGAAGTGAAATCTATCGGCAATAATGACCGGTCTACCTAAAGCAGATTGGACAGCTGCTTTAAAAGAATGTCTCATATCCATAATTACTATTTGAACATTATTACCATGCTTTTGAAGATAGTGTTTGATAGTATTCTTATATCGGTTAGGGAGAATATCAATTGGTTTTCTTGTAACACCATCGGCAATGATTAACTGGTATTTCCCTTCCCTGGTATCCCCTTTATATTCATCTATGGCAATGACCGGAGGTAATTCTTCAACGGAACGAATTTCACTTCGTGCAATCTGGTCGAATCGGCGGACAATAGTGCTAGCTGAAGCGCCATAGTTTTCTCCCGTTTCTTTAAACGTTTTTCCTTTTACTGCTCTTATAGCTACAGCTTGATTCCATTCTATTGAAGTGCGTTGATAACGCTGAACAATGGGATTCTTCTCAGAAAAACGTTTCCCACAGTCACAAACATAACGCCTCCTTTTATAAAAGAACTGCGTCTTCCTCTCAAACCACTTTAAATGATGAATCTTTTGTATACGATAGTCATGAACTCTGATCGTTCTACTATTACAATTAGGGCATCGATGAACTTTTCGTTCCATCTCTATATAAATACGGATTACTTCACCCGTATCTTCAATCTTGGTTGGGACTGCCCCTTTTAAACCAGGGATATTCATGAT
>DASQIV010000669.1:0-4451 GCA_035631415.1 Pseudoneobacillus sp.
CTCTAAATGGCTCTTTCCCCACGTACTCATAAACGTTAATAATGGCGTTAAACCTTCCCCATATTCTGTGAGTGAGTATTCCACTTTTAATACTTTTTCGTTATATTCTGTTCTGCTAATTAACCCATCATTTTCAAGTTCTCTTAATGCTTGAGACAACATTTTCTTTGTAATTGCAGGGATTAACTTATTAAGTTCTCCATACCGATAGTTATGGTGGCTTAAATGCCATAAAATACGAGCCTTCCATTTTCCACCAATTGCATCAATTGTGACCTCAACAGGGCAATAATAGTTCTTCACAAAAAACCTCCCTTTCTATACAAACGTTTATATTCATTATAAACGGATTAACTTCCAGTGAATACCATTTAACATGAAGTGGATACAAAAAAGTGCCTACTTGTTGGGAAATGTCTATCGTCTTTAAGATAGAGAAAGATAAGGAGGAGAAAACTATGAAGTTGTCACTTTTTAAAATAAATCATTTTAATCGCTCTATAAAACTAATTTTGTTATGGAATGTATTATTTTGCTTAGGCCTAAGTCTTTATGTGGTTTTATATAACTTATACTTAATGGAATTTTTGTCTTTAAAAATGATTGGTAGAATTTCTGGAACTGGTTATATTTCTTATGCCATTTTTTCAGTTATTGGGGGATTGTTGGCTGATAAATTTGGTCCAAGGAAGGTCCTACAAATCGGAATCTATGTGTTAATCGTCGGTTTTATTGGTGGACTATCGTCCCAATCTACACTCTTACTAAGTGTATGTAGCATCATCATTGGCATGGGGCAGGCTTTTACCAATACAATGTTTGTGCCACTTTTAACAGAGCATTCCAATGAATCAGAACGTGTAAAACTATTCAGCGTAGCTTTTGGTACGGGTAACCTATTCATGTTTTTTGGTACACTTAGTTCAGGGATTGTTGCAGAGAAGATTGCATCCGTTTTTTCTCTAACAAACACTCTTAGTTTTCAAATGGTTATTATTTGTGCTGCGGTAATCCTATTAATTAGCGGGATCCCATTACTTTTGGTTAAACAAAGGTACATATTAAGTCCTCCAACAAAGGTACAAACAAGACAAGCTTTTTCTTGGGAGAAGCATCAGCTTGTCTTAAAATTTACTTGTGTGAAGTTTATGGAAGGGATAGGAAACGGTTTAAGCATCCCGTTTATCAATCTTTTTTTAGTTAATCGGTTTGATTTAAGCTCATCCCAAATAAGTCTTTTTATGTCAGGGGCGGTTTTTATGACTGTCATCATGATTTTTGTCAATCCTTACATTACGAAAAAATATGGAGAGATACGAGTGCTCATTACTCTTCAAACATTAGCCATACCATGTCTCATAATACTTGGTTTTTCCATTAATATTTGGATATGTACGATTTGCTTTCTAGGTTTTCGTGCATTACTATTTGCCATGATGCCCATTCAATCAAAAATAGTAATGGGAAAAGCTCCACAGCATATTCGTGGACTTACCAATAGTGTAGGATTTATGGCCTCTATGATTGGGATTGGTATTGCAGGACCGATTAGTATGGAGTTAGTGTCTACATTAGGGAACTATTATGGCTATGGCTTAACTTTTTCCATCGCTAGTTTCTGCTTTGCCGTAGCTGTTTCACTTTTCTACTATTTTTTTGGAACACAAAAGAAGGAATTGCACCGGTCTTTACTTTTAAAAAAAGATTTAGCATAAAACCTAATGCCGTCACAAAACCAATACCTTAATCGTTTTATTAATGAAAACGAAAAGGGGAGATTTTTATGGAGCTTCAAAAGACAATCGTTATTATTGGTGGCGGTTATGCAGGCATTAATTTAATCACTCAATTAAAAAAGGAATTTTCTAATCAATTAAATAAAGATATTAAAATCATTCTTATAGATAAAAATGCCTACCATCTAAAAAAGGTAAAGTTATTTAAAGCGATCGTAGAGGAAAATGTCAATATGCTTCATGTACCACTGACATATTATTGTGGTCCTGAAATAGAATTTATACAAGGTGTACTAACGAATATTCATCAACAAGATCAAAAAATCTTTTTAAAAGTGGAAACAGGTGAGGAGATTTCAATCCATTATGATCATTTAGTCCTTGCTTTAGGAAGTGTTGTAAAGCAAGTAAGCTTGGAAAGCGGTGGAATCTCTTTAAATAGTATTCAAAACGCACGAAAAATTAGGGAGGATTTAATCAACAAACTTCATTCAGGAATAAATAACCTTCGTATTGCCATTGTTGGTGGGGGGATTACTGGAATAGAAACCTCTGCTGAATTGATGCATTGGCTCAAAATGGAAGCTCTTAATCAAGGAATTCCTCCTGGAAATATTGAAATTGCCCTCTTTAATAATAAAGATCAACTATTATGTGAACTCCCTATCAAAATTAGCAAACGTTTAGAAAATAGGTTAATTGAACTAGGTGTATCCATCCATCATCATAGAGAAGTTACAACATTTCAAGAGGGCAAACTTCATTTTGCGAACGGAGAAATGACTAATGCAGATTATTGCATTTGGACAGTAGGGGTAAAACCACATCCGAGCCTTCAAACATTAGATTTAACACTAACTGAAGACGGAAAAGTAGTAACCGATTCGAGCTACCATTGCATTCACAACAACCAAATTTATTCTATAGGAGATTGCGCACATATTATTGATCCTTCTACAGGTGAATTAGCAGGAATGACATGTAAAGAAGCCATCTCTCAAGCTCAACAACTCGTAAAAATTATTAAAGGTGATATTCAAGGTTATCGAACCAATGTTCACAGAACGATTCCTACTCTATATTGCATTGGGCTCGGTCCAACTGAAGGAATGGTGTGGACTCAGAAGTGGGGGATTGATATTGTCATTTCTGGAAAAATCGGCGCTAAGATTCGTGAATATACATGGAACCTTGCCAGTATCCATCATTAAATAGGGGAAGAAGGGAGTAAAATTAAATGAGATTACAAGATCTTTATACTCAATATCAGCCTCTTCTCTTTTCCATTGCCTATCGAATGCTTGGAACTGTTACAGATGCAGAAGATATAGTTCAGGATGTATATTTACTTGTAAGTGAGAAAGTTTTAGATAATGTGGATAATCCGAAAGCCTACCTTTGTAAAATGGTAACAAATCGCAGTTTGGATGTTCTTAAATCCGCCAGAAAAAAACGTGAAATATATACAGGACCATGGTTACCCGAACCTATAATAGTTGAAGAAAATGATCCTTATTTAGAGGTAATGAAGCGAGAAAACATTTCCTTTGCTATTTTAATATTATTAGAAAAATTAAAGCCAATCGAAAGAGCCATTTTTATCCTCCGCGAAGTATTAGATTATGATTATTCATCCATTGCTGATATTTTGGGTAGAAACGAGGCTAGCTGTCGAAAAATTTTTAGTAGAACGAAAGATAAATTTCCATTTTTGACTCTGGATGATACCGTAAAGGCTGACGAAACGAAAGAAAACACTATTCACAGTTTCATTTCAGCATTAAATGGTGGTAATATCCAACAATTAGAAAAGTTATTAGCTCAAGATGTCATATTATTTTCTGATGGTGGCGGAAAAGTTTATTCAGCTCTTAAACCGGTACAATCGAAGGAGCTTGTCATTCGTTTTATCACTAACTTAATCCAACAATTTTATAAAACGACACATACGACACCTACTATTCAACTAGTTAACATCAATGGCCAAACAGGTTTACTTACATCTGATCAAGATCAGATAAAAACGGTCATCTGTTTTCAAGTAGATAATAAACAAATCAAAGAAATCTACATCGTTAGAAATCCTGATAAACTTACACATATTAATTAAGAAAAAGAAATAAGTCTGCATTCTTCAACGGGATGCAGACTTTTTATCATGATTATTTTTCATCGTCAGTCTTAAGACTAAAATAGCAGAGAAAAAAATCCGTCTACAAATGGAGTCTAAATCATCTTTTAGAACGGAGGCATAATTAACCTTAATCATTATGATTAAATATATAGAAACATTTGTAAAATATATAAATTTCCAAAAATTCCAAAGTGTAGTAAAATAAAATAAACAGTCTATTTTGTAAAAAGGAACTTATAAAACGAAAAAGAAAAGAGGGACACAATGAGGGAATATTCATTTCGTACATTCTTAATGATATGGTTTGGTCAGTTAACATCTGTCATTGGCACAGGGTTAACCCACTTTGGTCTTGGTGTTTGGGTCTTAAGAGAAACTGGATCTATTACACAATTTTCATTAATAATAATGTTTGCCAGTGTACCTGCCATCCTTGTGTCACCTTTTGCAGGTGTAATAATCGACAAATGGAAGAGAAAATGGGTCATGGCCATTAGCGACACTATTGCAGGGCTTAGCACATTTACTATTTTTTTACTCCTATATTTTAATCTTTTTGAAGTATGGCACTTATATATTAC
>DASQIV010000670.1:0-4630 GCA_035631415.1 Pseudoneobacillus sp.
CATAAAGCTTCTTTTCAAAAACTTTCATCCTCAACACCTCCGTAATGATATTAAGGATAGTATCTGTTGCAAATGAAAAATAAAACACAACAACATTTGGTAGTTCTGCAAATAAAAGAGGCTAAACCTAAGTTTAGCCTCTTTTCTAATTATGCTTGTGTTGCATAATTGTCTTTAATAACTTCCGCACAACGCGGGCATAATGTTGGATATTCTTCCACTTTCCCCACTTCAGGTGTAACTACCCAACAACGCTCACATGTTTCACCATCAGCTTTTGATACTACAATTGCTGAAGTCTCTAATTTAAGAGCATTTTCTGGTGCTTGTTCATATGAACCAGCCACTTCAAAAGCAGAAACGATAAACAACTGTTGAACATTTTCATTAATACTATCTAATAAAGCTCTAGTTTTATCATTTACATATAAAGTTACTTTTGCAGTTAAAGACTTACCAATAACTTTTTCATTTCTTGCTTCTTCTAATGCTTTTAACACGTCGTCACGTAGCTTTAAGAACGCATTCCACTTTTCTTCTAATTCTAAAGCATTTTTTAATTCTTTATACTCAGGCATATCCGTTAATTGAACGCTTTCCTCTTTAACAGAGGTAATATATCCCCAAACTTCGTCTGCTGTATGAGATAAAATAGGTGAAACAAGCTTCGTTAACGCCATTAAAGTATCATGCAGCACCGTTTGAATAGCTCGACGTTCTGGATGATTTTTTGCCTCAATATATAAAACATCCTTAGCAAAATCCAAATAGAATGCACTTAAATCTAGAGTACAGAAATTATTAATCGCATGGTAGATACCAGCAAATTCATACTTCTCATAACCTTCTTTTACACTTTTGATTAATTTATTTAATTTCACAAGCATGTACTGGTCTACTTCACGTAGGTTTTCATAAGAAACAGCATCTGTTTCTGGATTGAAGTCAGCAAGGTTTCCTAATAAGAAGCGGAATGTATTACGAATTTTACGATAAACCTCTGCAACTTGTTTTAAAATAGCATCGGAAACACGAACATCTGATTGATAATCAACAGAGGCTACCCAAAGGCGTAAAATATCAGCTCCTAATTGATCCATAACCTTAGCAGGAACAACAACATTCCCAATTGATTTACTCATTTTACGGCCTTCTCCATCAAGGACAAACCCATGACTTAAAACACCTTTATAAGGGGCTTTACCAGTGACAGCAACACTTGTTGAAAGGGATGAGTTGAACCAACCACGATATTGGTCAGAACCTTCAAGGTAAAGATCTGCCGGGCGTTGTAAATCATCTCTTTCCTCTAACACCGATTGATGAGAAGATCCTGAATCGAACCAAACATCCATGATATCTGTCTCTTTTGTAAATTTACCATTTGGGCTACCTGGATGCGTAAAGCCTTCAGGTAATAATTCTTGTGCTGATTTTTCAAACCAGATATTTGAACCATGCTGTCGGAAAAGGTTTGACACGTGTTCAATCGTTTCATCGGTAATGATCGCTTCTCCATCTTCAGCGAAGAATACAGGAATTGGAACCCCCCATGTTCTTTGACGAGAGATACACCAATCTCCGCGATCACGCACCATGTTAAATAGTCTAGTTTCACCCCAAGCTGGAACCCACTTTGTTTCCTGTACAGCTTCTAAAAGCTCTTCACGGAAGTCTTTAATGGAAGCAAACCACTGTGCAGTTGCACGGAAAATAACTGGTTTTTTCGTTCTCCAATCATGTGGATAAGAGTGTGTGATAAAGCTTAATTTTAATAATGCTCCCACTTCTTCTAGTTTTTGTGAAATAGGTTTATTGGCTTCGTCGTAAAATAATCCTTCAAAGCCAACTGCCTCTTTTGTCATATTTCCTTTATCATCTACTGGACACAATACATCCAAACCATATTTTTGACCAACATGGAAATCGTCTTCCCCATGTCCTGGTGCTGTATGAACACATCCTGTACCAGCATCAGTTGTTACATGTTCCCCTAAAACAACGATTGAGTCACGATCATATAAAGGATGCTTACAGACCACATATTCTAATTCATTTCCTTTTACCTTTTTGGAGACAGTTGAATTTTCCCAACCAATTTCTTTTGTTACTGCTTCTAGTAATTCTTCTGCAACAACATACTTTTCTCCATTAACTTCTACAACTACATACATTAATTCAGGGTGTAAGGAAATAGCTAAGTTTGCAGGAATAGTCCATGGAGTAGTGGTCCAAATAACTACATTTGTCCCCTCTTCTAAAACTCCCTTTCCATCCTTCACCTTAAAACCAACGTAAATGGAAGCAGAACGTTTGTCTTTATATTCAATTTCAGCTTCTGCTAAAGCTGACTCACTAGAAGGGGACCAATATACAGGTTTAAGCCCTTTGTAAATATATCCCTTTTTAGCCATTTCACCAAAAACTTTAATTTGTTGTGCCTCATACTCTGGTTTTAAAGTGATATATGGATTTTCCCAATCTCCTCTTACACCAAGTCGCTTAAATTGTCCACGTTGATTTTCAATTTGCTCATAAGCGTACTGTTCGCAAAGCTTTCTAAATTCAGCAACAGTCATTTCCTTACGTTTTACACCTTTATTCGTTAATGCTTGCTCTATTGGTAATCCATGAGTATCCCAACCTGGTACATATGGTGCCTGATATCCGCTCATCGATTTAAATCGTACAATAAAATCTTTTAAAATTTTATTTAAGGCATGCCCCATATGGATGTCTCCATTTGCATATGGAGGACCATCATGTAATACATACATAGGACGTCCTGCTGTACGTTCTTGAACCTTTTTATAAATATCCATTTCATTCCATTTATCTTGAATCTCAGGTTCACGCTTAGGTAAATTCCCTCTCATTGGAAATTCCGTATGCGGCATTAATAAAGTATCTTTAAAATCCATTTCCCTGTCCTCCTGAACCTATTAAATTACATACTTTTGACAATATATCCCCAAACATAGCAATTCATACAATTACTATTGTTAGTATTCGCAGGAAAATAAAAAAAGCCTCTCATCCCAAAAGGGACGAGAGACTTTTCCCGCGGTACCACCCTTATAGATTATTTATAAATAATCCACTCTGAGCATTCGTAACGTGAATTCTACGCCTATCCTACTTTCCTATGATAAGGAGTTCGGGTCGGGACTCAAGGGTGATTTTCCAATAATCCTACTATGATGAGCTTTCACCGTCCTCATCTCGCTGAAAAAAGCAGTTGATCATGTACTGTCCCTATCACTGTCATTAAGCACTATTTTAATTATATTAAAAAATTATATGCTAGTTATAAGCTATTCGTCAAGAATTTCTGTCATTTTCCGCTTGTAAACTTTTTAATTCTGTAGCATCGACTTCGTATTGGAGAAGATGATCCCAATCATCATTATTAAGCATATCTAATTGTGCTTCGATTAACATCTTAAAACGAGTTCTAAATACTTTAGATTGCTTTTTTAAATCCTCAATTTCAAGAGCAATTTTTCTAGCCTTAGATAATGCTTCGTTAACAATGCGGTCTGCATTTTTTTCTGCTTCTTTTAAAATTAATTTTGCCTCTTTTTGGGCATTTCTTTTAACATCTTCCCCAGCTTCCTGGGCAATAACAATAGACTTGTTTAATGTTTCTTCAATATTAGTGAAATGACTAAGTCTCTCATTCATTTCACTTAACCGTTCATCTAATTCCTTTTTTTCACGGAGAATTAACTCATAGTCTTTTATGACTTGATCGAGAAACTCATTGACTTCATCTTCATCGTAACCTCGGAATCCCCTGTTAAACTCTTTATTGTGTATATCCAACGGCGTTAATGGCATTACGCCACCTCCCAGAAACATAATAATCTCTTTTATTTATGTATTATCCATAATTCGACAAGCTTTTTATTATTCCTTCTAAAATCGGCAATTATTTTTGCTTTCCAGCAGTAATTCGCCATTTATCCTTTTTTGTTTTTCCTTCAATGGAGATGATTTTTGATCTGCCATACCCACGAACAGATATCATATCAAATTCTCCACATTCAAAGGAAGGTTTCTCAATGGTACCGAAATTCACTTTTATCTGACCATGTTCAATTAAAAGTTGGGATTTCTGACGAGATATATGATATAACGCCGAAACAACAGTATCTAGCCTTAAAGAGGATACTGTTACCGCTTCCTCTACCCAAATATTACGAATCATTATAGCTTCTGAAAGGGGAATCTCTTTTAATGATATTTTCGCTCTTCCAATAGAGGATAGCTGCATCTGTATATAAGAATCAATTTCTTTGGCTACAACCACTTGAACCCGATCACCCTCAATAAGGATATCACCAAACTTTTCTCTTTTTATCCCTAGTGACATTAAACTACCTAAAACTTGTGGATGTTCAATGGTTACGAACTTTTTGGGATATTCAATATCAAAAAGACTAAGTTGATAGTCCTCATGTTCAACACGATAATATTCTGGAATGATCAACGCTCTTTGACGCTCTGAATTTTCGGCTCCTCCAAAAAAATGACAACTAATATCGGACGATTCACCTATGATCATTTTCACAATTTGTTGTTCACGAGGATCCAGAAAGTCAGTCAATTTTGGTGAGTAGGCATCTTC
>DASQIV010000671.1:0-2116 GCA_035631415.1 Pseudoneobacillus sp.
GATCTTGTTATCTTTTATATCAAGATGCAATATTGCCGTTTGAGCTTTATCACCTTTCACATAATCTGGAAATAAAAAGTTCCCTAATGAATAAGCGATTGGTTTTCCTTTATAGTATTCAAACCCTTGCAGCACATGAGGATGGCTGCCAATAACTCCATCCGCTCCAGCGTTAATCATACTTTTCGCCCACTGTTGCTGAAACGGTTCCGGTTTCCTATTTGTTTCCACACCCCAATGAATATAAACAAACACAAAATCAGCGTTTTTCTTTTCCTTTGTGATTGACTTGGTGATAAGAGGTAGATCATAGCCATTTGCAAGACCTGGTCTAGATGAAGTTGCAATCCAGCTATGGCTTGGAAGTACCCGAGAGAAGGCTAATATTTTAATTGTTTTCCCTTTTATCTCATATGTCTTAGCTGCATAAGCTTCTGAAGCATTCAATCCACCACCGACATAGTCTAGCTTATATTTTTTTAAAAAAGAAAGCGTATCTTTGAGCCCTGTTGTTTGATAGTCCATGCTGTGGTTATTGGCTAATGAAACGATGTCAAAGCCTGCATTTTTCAAACCGGTTAAAGAAGCTGGATCCGATTTAAAATTATATTCCTTTGGGTATTTCTTTGCGGATGTAGTGATGGCAGTTTCTAGATTAACTACACCTAAGTCGCTTGAAGCCAACTCTTTTTTCACCTGAAGAAATGGGTAATCTACCCCTTTTTGTTTAATGGTGTTTTTGATGGACCAATCCATCATGGCATCACCGGCAAACGTTAACCGGATTGTTTCATTTATTTCTGTTACGGCATCTTTATGAATATAGCCTTTTCTCTCTCCTATAGTTAATCCGTACCAATTCCCAAATTTTTGCGTATACTCTATTGTTTGTCCCTTTAAAACGGTAGCAATGGGAATTAACTTTTTGGTGCTATTATCATATATAGTCGCATTCGCTTTAATGTTGATTTTCCCGAGAGAAGGTTCTGATTTAAACAAAACATTCTGCTCCCCTGTCACAGTTAACGTCGATTTTTCCCATACATAACCTTTACGCTTTCCGAAAGCTATTTCATGCCAATTCCCATAGTCTCGAATACGGGTAAATATTTGATTCGCAACCATTTCCCCAATCGGGACAAGCTTACCAGTCGAGTTATCATAAATCGTTACCTTTTCCTTTGTTTTAAAAAGTTTTTCGGTATTGGTTGATGAAGATTGCTTCGCTTGGCTAATAGTATTGGTTTGTTTTTGATGATACTGATTAATAATAGAAGCGAGCTTTGCAATAACTTGCTGTGATTTTTCGTATGGCAATGTTTTTGTGGTTATCGCTAGTGTATAAGGTTGCTTAGCAAATACAATGGCAATATCATTGTAAATCTGTTCATTTGGAATCATTCCTACCTTGTGAGCAACGTCTATACCACTAATCCCCTTTGGAATAGTAGTATTATAGACTGTATGTTTCAAGTATTGTACTAACTTTTGGCCATAAGAACTCTTTTGAGAATATTGGTATAAATCTTTCGCATAAAGAGATAAGTCATATGCGGATGTAAGATTTTGCCCTTGAGGATATGTATATTTCCCGCCTAAATTTTTCATGAATTGGATAAACGCATTCTGACCAATTCTTTCCTTTAACATAATAAAGGCGATATTATCACTATATACCATTGCCTTTTGTACAAGGTCTTCAATGGTATATTGGGTCCCTATTTTACTATTTTGTATAACGCCACTACCGCCATAGTAATGATGTTCTTTGTATGTTAACTTTTCTTTCAAATCGATTTTTCCACTCTCTGCAAGTTTCATCGTATACAAAGCTAGTGGTAGTTTAATCGTACTTGCTGCCCTTACCGCACTTTGGCTGTCCAAGGAATAGCCAACATTGGAAACTAAATTTTTATAATGAATCGTAACGTTTCCCTGCCATGGCTTTATATAGTTATGTATCTCTTTATCTAGTCCTAACATGGGTTCACTTGTTTTTGCCTGTGCTTCATTGTAAGGAAAAACTATACCCCATATAAAGAAAAATAGTATAAAGAAATTCTTCATCAGTCTAAGCAAAATCTTTCCCCCTTCTAATCTATGTGAACATTTAAAT
>DASQIV010000672.1:0-3399 GCA_035631415.1 Pseudoneobacillus sp.
ATATTTTTCACTATGCAAGTAAAAAGATAAGTGCTATAATTCATTTGTTTTATGACTTTTTATACAAATGATAAAGTTATCCTATTATAGAACATATGTAGGATAAGGTATTTCATTAACAAGCATTAGTTATTATTCATAAACGTGTATAAGTAATTCAACTATAAAGAGGTGAGGGATAAAATTGTCACAAAATGAAACTCCACTTTTCAGTGGTTTAGTCGCTCATGCGAAGAAAAATCCTGTTCAGTTTCATATTCCTGGTCATAAAAAAGGAGCTGGGATTGATACTGAATTCCGTGATTTTATTGGAGTTAATGCACTCTCCATTGATTTAATTAATATTGGCCCGTTAGATGATCTACATCAACCCAA
This sequence comes from Pseudoneobacillus sp., assembly GCA_035631415.1. GTDB lineage: Bacteria > Bacillota > Bacilli > Bacillales > Cytobacillaceae > Pseudoneobacillus. Next base: position 376 of record DASQIV010000672.1, read on the forward strand.
AGGGATGATTAAAAGAGCACAGGATCTAGCTGCAGAAGCTTTCGGAGCTGACCATACCTATTTCTCCGTTCAAGGAACAAGCGGGGCAATTATGACAATGGTAATGGCAGTATGTGGACCTGGGGATAAAATTATCGTTCCTAGAAATGTTCATAAATCTGTTATGTCTGCTATCGTGTTCTCAGGTGCAACGCCTATTTTTATACATCCTGAAGTTGATCTTGAACTTGGGATTTCTCATGGAATTACTACAGACACAGTATCAAAAGCTCTTAAACAACACCCTGATGCAAAAGGCATACTTGTCATTAACCCTACTTATTTCGGTGTTTCTGCAGACCTAAAAAAAATTGTAGAGATTGCGCATTCCTATAATGTTCCAGTTCTGGTTGATGAAGCACATGGAGTTCATATACATTTCCATGAAGGTTTGCCACTTTCCGCGATGCAGGCTGGTGCAGATATGGCCGCTACAAGCGTTCATAAATTAGGGGGATCTATGACTCAAAGCTCCATACTTAATGTACGAGAAGGACTTGTTTCTCCTAAAAGAGTTCAATCTATTTTAAGTATGCTTACAACAACTTCAACTTCCTATTTATTACTTGCTTCATTAGACGTTGCAAGAAAAAGATTAGCAACAGAAGGAAGAGAATTAATTGATAAGACCATAGCATTAGCACAGTATATGCGAAGTGAAATTAATAAGATAGAACATTTATATTGTGTAGGCGAAGAAATATTAGGTACAAAAGCGACATTTGACTATGATCCGACCAAATTAATTATTTCCATTAAGGATCTTGGTCTAAATGGATATGATGTAGAACTTTGGTTAAGAGAAAACTTTAATATAGAAGTAGAAATGTCGGATTTATATAACATATTGTGTATTGTTACTCCAGGAGATACCCAGAAAGAAGCTGATATTCTTATTGAAGCTTTAAAGGTACTTTCTAAGGAATTCCATCACTTATCCGGGAAAGTTACAGCTAAGGTATTATTACCAGACATTCCTAAATTAGCATTAACTCCCCGTGATGCATTCTATTCCGATACAGAGATTGTTCCAATCAATGAAGCGGTTGGAAGGATTATTGCCGAATTTGTCATGGTATATCCCCCTGGAATTCCAATCTTTATCCCAGGTGAAATCATTACAAAGGATAATTTAAGTTATATCCAAAAAAATATCGAGGCTGGTCTGCCAGTACAAGGACCAGAGGATGATAAAATAAAATATCTACGTGTAATTGAAGAGCATAAAGCCATACAATAAATTACACCTTGAACAAAAAATAAACAGCATTCAAACGAATGCTGTTTTTAATATGAATTAGTCATTATTTTTCTTTGTGGTGACTCGTTTCGCAGCCATCACATTTACATGCTGAATAAAGAACTGATACCTTTTCATCTTCAAAATGTTCAATAGTAGAGTTACAAGTTTGGCATACAATTGTACCCATTTTTTTCTCATTCCCCTTTTATCCCAAAATGAAAGCGCTTTAAAACCCTTAATTTAATAATAATATAACACATTTAGAATTTCAAGCCTAATTTGTATAACATATATTCACTAGCAACAGTAAATATTACCATTATTAGAATATTTGTTATAAAAAAATGGACCTCCTGTGCTCAGGAGATCCATTTTTTTATTTATTCATATTGAGTTTCAAAAGGAATACCTGGAATGGATTCTTTAAAGAACTCTACTAAGTCTGATACTTGTTCTTTATTTGGGATACGGAATACATGCTGTAGATGATCAATATCTTCTAAATCACTTGAGTCGAGGAGAGTTGAGCGGCCTGTTTGCATACAAACAACAAGGGGTTTTCCGAAAAACATATTTGTATAAATAATACCAAAATCATACCTAGCATTATCAGTGGCAAAACCTATAAATCTTACTTTTACATTTTCATGCTCATCATATAATTTGTCGAAAAGATCCATAGAACTCCTCCTTATTTTGAATATTTAGAATATTATTATAAAATATTTATGAAAATAATTCAATAAGTTTTAGAAAAATATTCATTAGATGAGTTGTCATTCGATTTTATTCAATGCTAGAATATTAGTGAACTAGGTAACTAAGGAGGAGATACCGTTGGCAAATAATGCTTATATAAAATTAGTCCCTTCATCAGCAAAAACTGAGATTAGTACAGAAGAAATGAAGGATCTTTTCTTTTATTATAAAGACATTACATCAAAAACTGGGGATCAGTTAAATTGGCAATTTTCGGATGCAGCATTCCCTTATGAAATGAAGGAAGAGCCTTCTGGAAAAGGACAATGGTTCTACCTATACTCTACTCACGATCGTTATAAGGCAATACTATTCGGAGTTGATAAAGAAATAATTGATGAAGAAGATGGTACTAGAAGAGAACAAATGTACATACAAATTACCTTACCCGAAATTTCTACCTATGGTGATAAAGGTAAAGCCAATGAATTTTGTAAATATTTAGCTAAGAAGTTGCAGGCTGAGCTTCATTTATTTAATGGTAGAATCATGTATTATAATCCAAGAAAATAAATATATACGATTAAGAACAGCCATACGCTGTTCTTTTCTATTGAGAAAGGTGAAAAAATGAAAAAAATCGCTTTCTATACTTTAATTATTGCCATTGCATTCACATTATTATCACCCAAATTTTTTACAGTATATTTTGAAAAACCAACTAGCAGCAATGATAATACCGTTTCATTTGGAGGTCCCATCCCTTATCTAAATCAAACTGTCCAACTATCGGACAAAATAGAGGATTATCCGCTTGAAGTAAAATTTCAATCCATAAAAGAAACAAAAACTTCTTTTTCATTTGTTCCTTTTTTATTTTCCATCATCATTACTTTCATTTTACTTTTTTCTATTTTTAGTCTATTTATACGTTTTATGACGAGGGGTGTTCAAAAAGAAGAAAAATAAAATGTACTAAAAGGGCTAAGGGCTATTTTCTCTTCTGTATTTTTTCATGGGATAAAAAAGCAAGAAAAGTGATG
>DASQIV010000673.1:0-6180 GCA_035631415.1 Pseudoneobacillus sp.
GAAAAGAATGTTTGTATTCGAAGATATCGTTACTCTTGATAACCGAGCCATTCAGCGTGTGATTCGTGATTGTGAAAATGAAGATCTAATGTTGGCACTAAAAGTGTCATCTGAAGAAGTAAAAGAAATTGTTTATAAAAATATGTCAAAACGAATGGTCGAATCCTTTAAAGAAGAAATGGAATTTATGGGACCTGTTCGTTTACGAGATGTTGAAGAAGCCCAATCTCGAATTGTAGCCATTATCCGTCGACTAGAAGAAGCTGGTGAAATAGTCATTGCTCGCGGCGGAGGAGATGATATCATTGTCTAGATTAATTAAATCTGGTTGGACAAACTCTAATTCATTTGAACAAAAGGTTATTTCAATCAGGTCCATTGTAAAATCAGGAGAAGAAGATCAAATCATTGTTGAGCAGACGATTGAAAAAACAAAGGATGAAATCATTGCTGAAGCACAGAATGAAGCAAGTTTTATCCTTAAACAAGCAATCGAAGAAGCAGAAAAGATTAAACAGCAGATTGAATCGGATAAATTGCAATGGGAACAAGAAAAACAACAACAAACTATTTTTGCCCAGGAAGAGGGTTTTAACCAAGGAATACTCCAAGGGCGAGACCAAGGGCATTTGGAATTGCAAGAATTGATACAAACAGCGCAAGAAGTTGTGGTTGCATCAAAGAATGAATATCAAAAATTAGTAGACTCTGCAGATCGAACAATATTAAATATTGCTCTATCGGTAGCTGAAAAGATTCTGAATCAAAAACTAGAGAATCATGAGCAGTTTTTTCCTATTGTGAAAGGGGCCTTGAAGGAAGCTAAGGACTATCGTGAGGTTCAAGTTCATATCCATCCTTCACAATATGGGTTCCTCCTATCCCAAAAAGACGAATTAATGGCCCTATTTCCTAGGGAAACCGATTTTTATCTATATCCTGACCATTCCTTAGATGAATGGAGCTGCATCATAGAATCGTCCAATGGCAGAATTGACGCAAGTATTGATAGTCAATTAAAGGAAATGAAGAGAAAGCTTATAGAACTAGTGGAGAGTGAATGAAAATGAATTGGAACCATGTCATTACTCAAATAGAACAAATGGACACGTTTAAGAAATATGGGAGAGTAAAACGTGTTGTTGGATTAATGATTGAGTCACAAGGACCTGAAAGTTCTATTGGTGATGTGTGTTATATACATGTTGGTTCCAAAAAAAAGAGATTGATTCAAGCTGAAGTGGTTGGATTTAAGGAAGAAAACATTCTCCTTATGCCATATACAACCATAAATGATATTTCCGCTGGTAGTTTAGTAGAAGCAACTTCAAAACCATTAGAAATAAAAGTCGGTGCAGGATTAGTGGGAAGTGTTATCGACTCTATGGGATTTCCTCTAGATGGTTCTTTTCTGCCTAAAGGACTAACTCCTGTGTTAACGGAGCAAGAGCCACCTAATCCGATGAAAAGACCCCCTATCGAACATCCAATTGAAGTAGGTGTAAGAATGATTGATGGACTACTAACTGTTGGAAGAGGACAACGTGTTGGAATCTTTGCAGGTAGTGGTGTAGGGAAAAGTACTTTACTTGGAATGATTGCTAGAAATACAAAAGCGGATCTAAATGTTATAGCTCTAATTGGAGAACGTGGTCGTGAGGTTAGAGAATTTATTGAACGTGATTTAGGTGAAGAAGGCTTAAAACGTTCAATTGTTGTTGTAGCAACTTCAGACCAACCCGCTTTAATGAGAATTAAAGGTGCATATACTGCTACTGCGATAGCAGAATACTTCCGTGATAAAGGTCTAAATGTCATGCTTATGATGGATTCTGTAACACGTGTAGCTATGGCGCAAAGAGAAGTTGGACTTGCCACAGGGGAACCTCCTACAACAAAAGGGTATACACCTTCAGTTTTTGCCGTTCTTCCTAAACTTTTAGAGAGAACTGGAACTAACGAACTAGGGTCTATCACAGCTTTTTATACTGTATTGGTTGATGGAGACGATATGAACGAACCGATTGCAGATACTGTACGAGGAATTTTGGATGGACATTATGTATTAGATAGAGATTTAGCAAATAAAGGTCAATATCCTGCATTAAATGTTCTTAAAAGTATAAGCAGAATTATGAATAATATTGTTCAACCTGAGCATATTTCAGCAGCTGAAAAATTAAGAGACTTATTGAGTACATTTATTAACTCGGAGGACTTAATAAATATTGGCGCTTATAAAAAAGGGTCTTCACGTGAAATAGATGAAGCCATCAGATTATATCCTAAAATTCTTTCTTTTTTAAAACAAGGTACACATGAAAAGGTTTCAATGGAAGAAAGCTTACAAGAGTTGTATCAATTAATTTTAAAAGGGGAATAACCAATGGGATATCAATTTAGGTTTGATAACATTCTTCATATTAAAGAAAGGGAAAAAGATGATGCCCTTTCCATTTTTCATGAATCTGTAAAAAAGTTCGAGGATGCAGCTGAAAAATTATATGAACTATTGAAGAAAAAGGAAGATCTAGAAAGCTTTCAGTCAGAAAGATTAATAACGGGTCTTCCAGTTCAAGAAATTAGACATCACCAGCAATTTATATTAAATATGGAAAAAACAATAGAACATTATCAAAAAATGGTAATGAACGCTAGAAACAGAATGAATTTCCTACAAGAAAAGCTACAAGAAAAAAATATAGAAGTAAAGAAATTTACGAAAATGAAAGAAAAAGATTTTCATAAATTCTTAAACGAGATGAAGTATCTAGAAGGAAAACAAATGGATGACATTTCAATACAACAATTTATGTATCGCGAAAATTAGGTGATGATATGGAAAAAACGATAGAGCAAAATGAACATAAGTATAATCGATTTCAATGGTTTTTAATTGTCATCCTCATCCCTTTGCTGTTTGCCATAACGGTAACCCTTATTGTCATGACTGTTGCTGGTAAAAATATTTTTGAAACGGTAAAAGATGTTGGTCAAAAAGTGCCGTTTATTTCTAGTTATATTTCTGGTGAAAACTCTAAATCTATCGAAAAGCTAGAATCAAACATCGTGACATTAGAGGCATCTATTCAAGATGGCAAAGCTAAAATAGATAAGTTGGAATCTGAGTTAGATAATAAAGACCAAGAAATAGAGAGAACTCAGTTAGAAAAAGAACAATTACAAACCCAAATTGATGAGTTAATGGCGATACAGCAAGAGAATAAACGTGCTTTCAAAGAAATCGTTCAAACGTATGAAACTATTTCTCCCAAAAAAGCAGCTCCTATTCTCGTTAGTATGGAGGATAAAGAAGCTTTAAAAATCTTGACGAATATAAAGGCAGATACATTAGCAGCTATTATGGAAAATATGTCTGCTGAAGATGCTGCTAAATATACCGAGTTATTAACAACAGAAAGTAGCCAGGAGTAAGGTAAAGAATTTGAAGGGAGGTGAAAATTATGGGGAATATCGGAAGCGTTGCGTTTAAACCGAATGTAAATCTTTCTATGAGTAATAAAACGTCAGACACTAAAACGTACGCTGGGTTTGGGGCTGTTTTAACTTCGATCATGAATTCCAATCCTGTAACGCCTACTGAAAACAAATTAGCAACCGGCGAATTATTGTCACAGGAAGAAATAAAGGATTTCATTTCGTTTCTAGAAAATCAAGATATTTTGAATTTAGAAAATGGACCAGAACTATTAAATCAACTGTTATCTGATTCAAACATCAATCCCAAAGAAATAGCAAAAGGTCTTTTATCGATATCCGATAAAGATATTTCAACTATTTTGGATAAATTAAAACAAATTCTTGAAGAAAACAAAGTTAGTAAAGATGAAGAAAACCAATTATTTGATAATATGGATGACCTTGTTTCACTATTATCAGCCATTCAAAGCTTGCCAATCCATGAATTTAAAAAAATAGTAGACCAGGGTTTTGCAAAGCTTATGAAGTTCACTAAATTAGTTGACTTACTATCGAAAAACCAAGATTCGGTTATGAAAAATGAAAGTAATACTAAGCTATTTGATTCTCTTACTGCAAAACTAGAACAAATAATGAAGAATTCGCCAACGAGCTTTAAAACAGAATACCTTCAAAAAACCTTTACCCTTTTAAGTGGGGAGCTAAACCAAAATATTTCTACTTCTGGAAAACAAGTTGAAGGATTAGAATTTGGCAATCACTTTTTACAGCATATGACTAAACCAGAACAGTTAACCTTAATGCTTGGAGAAGCTAGACGTCCTGTTTCTACGGAACAACTCATCCAACAATTTGAGAATATCTTGGCAAAAAGTCAATTTTCAAAAACAGAAGGTATGCAAAAGCTTTTAATCAAATTAGCACCCGAACATCTTGGTTCATTACGTATTGAATTAATACATAAAGACCAAATATTAGTTGCCAAGATTTTAACTTCAACAGGTGCTGCAAAAGATTCATTAGAATCCCATTTGAATGGTCTAAAACAAGCGATGGCTAATCAAAATATTCAAGTAGAAAGAATAGAAATCTCTCAACAAATGAACTCACAAGAACGTTTTCTGAATCGTGATTCGCAGCATCAGGGTAGAGGACAAGATGACCGTAAGAAAGAACCAGAACAACAAGATTCTCAAGATGAATTTAATGAATCCTTTATAGAAGCATTAGTGAATTTAGAGGTTTAGGTGATGAAAAATGGCAAATACAATTAATTCCTCGTTATTATTATCAAGCTATCAGGCACAATCAAGAAAAACGGGGTCAGATATTTTAGGAAAAGATGATTTTCTAAAAATTCTAATGACTCAATTACAAAATCAAGACCCATTAAATCCAATGCAGGATAAAGATTTTATTGCACAAATGGCTACTTTTTCAAGCCTGGAACAAATGACAAATATGGGCAAATCTATTGATCAATTTGTTGAACTACAAAAACAAAATAGCATGATTTCATACAACCAATTTGTTGGTAAGGAAATTACTTGGCATAAATTATCTGAAGCTTCCGAGGATTCTGCAGAACCTGTCATCGAGCAAGGTAAAGGACGTATAACGTCCATCCAATTTAAAGAAAACCAAGTATATTTTATTTTAGAAGATGGAACAAAACTGGAGCCAGCCAATGTTTCGCAAGTAAATGAAGTTTCATCGGAAAATCAGATGCTCCAAGCATCCATGATGATAGGCAAAAAAGTGACCTATACAAATGCCAATAATGAAACCTTCATGGCTGCAGTTAAATCCGTATCATTTAAAGATGGAAAATCATTATTTGAACTTGATGATGAAGCAAAAACAAAAATAACAGGCTCACAAATCACAAAAATAGAATAGAGAAAAGGAAGTGGTTGGATGGAAAAAACTATTTTTCGTCCGATGCCATCTCAGCCCATTTCACAACAAGGGATACAAAAAAGGCAAATTAAATCAACTACCAACCATTTTTCACATCATTTGCAAAGTGCTCTTAACGTTCCAACAGAATTAACTGTTAGTAAGCATGCAAAAGAAAGATTAGTCCAACGAGGTATCGAAATCGATAAAAATCGTTGGAAATTAATAGAAGATAAGGTAGTAGAGGCTAAAAAGATGGGTGTGAAAGATTCACTAATCCTTCTAAAAGATGCTGCATTGATTGTAAGTGCTAAAAACAATACGGTCATTACTGCAATGGCACGCGACGAAGCGTCAACACAAATCTTCACCAATATAAATGGAACAATTATTATAGATTCTTAATGGCTGGACCAAGTCTTGGAGGCCGAGCTGTGGATGGATTGAAGCAGCTATAATCTGAAGGGAGTTAATCAAATGTTACGCTCAATGTACTCAGGAATTAGTGGAATGAAAAATTTTCAAACGAAATTAGATGTAATTGGTAATAATATTGCCAATGTCAATACTTACGGATTTAAAAAAGGACGTGTAACGTTCAAAGATACAATGAGTCAAACGATTTCAGGAGCAAGCGCAGCCCAAAATAACCGTGGTGGTAAAAACCCAATGCAAGTAGGGTTGGGTTCAACAGTCGCATCCATTGATACCATTCATACGCAATCAAGCTTACAAACAACTGGTAGATCTTTAGACCTCGCTATTAACGGAGACGGTTATTTTGTTGTAAAACAAGGGAATGCAGAATTTTACAGTCGTGCAGGCAACTTTTATTTAGAT
>DASQIV010000674.1:0-3083 GCA_035631415.1 Pseudoneobacillus sp.
ACTTCTATGATATATACAAAAGAAAAATGGTCTGAATCAACAAGCATTTGCTCTTTTGCCACTATATTCGAAAATTCAATATTTTTATCTACATTTAGAAATAATATATTATTTTCAATTTCAGCAGATGTGATATGTACTTTTTCATTCATTTTTTCAACCTCCATTATTCTATTTCATTTTAACATAACCAAAGCATTTATCATAAAGCGAAACTTTCTTAGAACAGGGTTTTTTATCATTCTTTTCCATGTTAAACTCATAGTAGAAAGGATGAATCACATTGTCACAATCGATTGAAATAGAGTTTAAGAATGAATTGACCATAACCGAATATGAGAAAATAAAAGCTTTTTTTAAACTTGATGAATCCCAGTTTTTTATACAAATTAATCACTATTTTGATACAATAGCGTTTGCCTTAAAAGAAAAAGGTTCAGCGTTAAGAATTCGTAAAAAAGGAACTGCCTACGAATTAACACTTAAACAACCTTATCAGGATGGTCTTTTAGAAACGAATCAAATCTTAACGGAAATTGAAGCTAAAGAAGCGTTGGAAAAAAATATCATCCCTAACGGTCAGGTTGCAGACCTATTAGTAGATATGCAAATTGACATTAAGCATATTCAATTTTTTGGAACTTTAACAACCAATAGAGCTGAATGGGAATTTGAAAATGGTTTACTTGTTTTGGATTATAGTACCTATTTAAATACGGAGGACTATGAGTTAGAATATGAAGTACATAATAGAAAAAAGGGACAAGTAGTTTTTAATAAACTTCTCACTACTCTACAAATACCAGTTCGAAAAACCGATAATAAAATAAAACGTTTTTATTTACGAAAATATAGTTTGTTATCCTCCATTAAAAAAAGTTCGGAGGATAAAAGGAGTTAAGGGAAAAAAATGAACGTAGATAAACTTAAAGCCATGCTTGAATTAAAGGCACTACAAAACTTTCAATCTTCTTCATCAAGTAGTTCTAATTCAACTTTATTTCAAGATTTAATGAACGAACTATTAACAGAGAACGAGATTACTGCCTTAACAGAACCATTACCTAGTGAACAAAAAGCAACAACAGCTCCCATTTTCAATTCTTATATACACCCATTTAACCTAAAGGAATCTAAAATGGGAAATGCTGAAATAAATAAAATTATTGAGGAAGCCGCAGGAGAATATAATATACCTAGTAAATTAATTCGTTCGGTTATTCAACAAGAATCCAATTTTAATCCGAATGCGGTTAGTGGTGCTGGCGCTTCTGGACTCATGCAATTAATGCCTGAAACAGCAAAAGGGCTTGGTGTTCAAAATATTTTTGATGTTAGACAGAATATTTTTGGTGGAAGTAAATATTTGCGTCAAATGTTAGACCGCTATGATGGTGATATACAACTCGCGCTAGCAGCTTACAATTCTGGCCCCGGAAATGTCGATCGTCACGGGGGGATTCCACCATTTCGAGAAACACAAAATTACGTAAAAAAAATTACGGAACATTATTATTCATAAGTAATAAAAAAAATAATAGGGCTGTTTTTGGCATTGATTCTGGAAAAAGAAAATTCACTTTTTCCGTGTGCCTTCTTCCTTAAAATAGCTAATAAAAAGAACTGTCTGTTTGAAAGGTAACAGACAGTTCTTTTTTATTCTCAATAGCTAACAAACAGTGCGTTTCCAGGTAGATGACAGAAAAGTAAAGAGATTTGAAGCTATTTGTTTGAGTTATACTAAATGCATTGCTAAAATAAAACAAAAAGCAGTCGTGTCTACAAAGACACTGAAACTGGATTAACATACAAACTCATTAAAAGGAGTTATCAACATGATTGAAAAACCTCTTACCCCATTTGAAGCAATTGGTGAGGAAAAATTACATCAATTAGTCGATGCATTTTATACACGGGTTAGTCAACATCCTGATCTAGCTCCTATTTTCCCAACAGGGTTTAATGAAATTGCTAGAAAACAAAAGCAATTTTTAACTCAATATTTAGGTGGACCTAATTTATATACAAATGAACATGGACACCCCATGATGCGGGCCAGACATTTGCCTTTTGAAATTACACCTAAACGAGCAAAAGCTTGGTTAGCATGTATGAGTGAGGCAATGGATGAAGTGGATTTATCTGGAAGAGTTCGTGAGGAATTTTATTCTAGGCTTATTCTAACTGCTCAGCACATGATCAATACTCCAGATAACAGTGAAGAGTATGATGGTGATTTAATGTGAGTGTAAAAAAACCATGGTCCACCAAACTCTTCCATAGTTCTGAAAAGAAGCCAATTGAAATTTATATATTCATTGACCCGTTATGCCCAGAATGTTGGGCTCTAGAACCAATCATGAAAAAGTTAATGATTGAATATGGAAAGTACTTTTCTGTCAAACATGTATTAAGTGGGAGAATAGCTACACTTAATATCTCTAAAAAGAAAAGTTATGAAAGCATTGCTGAGTTTTGGGAAAAAACCGCAACAAGAACAGGAATGTCTTGTGATGGAAGCTTGTGGTTAGAAAATCCTGTTTCCTCGCCATTTATTGCTTCCATTGCGATAAAATCTGCTGAGCTTCAAGGAAGAAAAGCTGGAATAAAGTTTCTCCGTCAGCTTCAAGAAGTTCTATTTCTAAACAAACAAAATATCGCAAATTTCGAAGTCTTGAAGAATTGTGCGAAAAATGTAGGTCTTGATGTAGAAGAATTTATAACTGATATTCATTCAGAAACGGCAGCAAAGGCATTTCAATGTGATTTAAAAATTACAGCTGAAATGGAAGTTGAGGAAATACCAACTTTAGTATTTTTCAATGAAAATGCTGAAGAGGAAGGTATTAAAATTACTGGTTATTATCCGTACGAGGTTTATGTACAAATAATTGAAGAGATTCTTCAAGAAAAGCCAGTTAAACAATCTCCACCACCTCTCGAAAGCTTTTTAAAATATTTTAACTTAGTAGCAACTAAAGAAATCGCGGTTGTTTATAATATGACCCTTCCACAAGTTGAACGAGAAATGAAAAAATTATTATTAAAACAAAAGGTCGAACAGGTACCTGTAAAGTATGGAA
>DASQIV010000675.1:0-3116 GCA_035631415.1 Pseudoneobacillus sp.
AATACGAAAGAAGTAATTATGTGTATTCCATAGCACTAAATTTGTAAATGAGGTCATCTTTTGGTGATCTCATTTTTTATGTTTAGATTCTAAATTTATGGTGAAATAAAGGAAAATAAAACCATATTATAGAAAAGGATACATAATGATTTATTAGGGGGATATTGATGAAAAATTATTTTTTAACAGGTGCCATCATTTTACTAAGCATTTCCATCTTTTTCTGTGGATTTCAAATAGGGAAATCATCAAATGTAAAAGGTGAGATAAATGATACAAGTATCGTTCAAGATCAAGGATTATTATCCTTAGAAGAAACTGCAGAATATTTAAGTATGTCGCAAGAAGAGCTGAAAAAAATAATCATCATGGATGATTCAGAAAGAAAACAATTATCAAGCTATGATACTTACCGTTATATTCCTTACATAGAAGTTCACGGAAATAAGTATTTTAATAAAATGGAAGTTGGAGAATGGATAAAGTATAACTCTCAAGTTAGAAAAGAATACAATAACTAGAAAAAATAGAAATTAGGTGATAATAGGTTAATGTTAAAAAAGGCAGATATTCTGCATTTTTTGGGTCCGAAAGGAGGTAACTTTCATTTATCCGACCAATTCCAGCATATATCAGACTGTTTTCTCATTTTATCCGACCAAAATTGGTTTATTACTAGCTTTGTCACAAATAAACGGAATATGCCTTTAGAAGGACGAGCGTCTGACTAATTATTTTGTTAAAGAAAAATAGCATGGGAGTTTCCCACGCCATTTATCCATTCAATTCTATTTCTTCACAATTTTCGAAGGGTTATTGATTTTATAAGCCACGCTAACTTCCAGACGCATTTCCTCGTCTTCAACATCCTTCCCTTTTGGAAGACTCTTTTTGACGATTTTTCCATCAAACTCTAACGTTTCTCCTGGTGTTAATTCAAACTTCTTTAATGTCTTACTATGAGCGCACCAAGCAAGGCCAACCTCGATCGGCTCATCTTGTTCAATCATACAGTTTTCTAGAACAACTACTTCATCGTTTTCTTCATTAAAATGATTCCAGCTTAAAGCAAATTGCTTAACCGTTGCTGTGAAATGAACTTTATCCTCAGGCAACACTAATTTGACTGGTTTTTCCTTTTTAACTTTTGTTGCTTTTGTTTCCTTTGGCTCAGGGGAACTAGCAACAGTAGTAGTACGTGGTTTCTCTTCAGCTTTTGTCTTAGATTCTTCCAGGTTTTCGATAGGTGAATCACTTGAATCTTGATTCTTTATTTCTTTACCGAAACTTGAAGACTGCATTTCTTTTAAATAAGCGGGATGAATACAGGATAAATTCCCATCCTGAAATTCCATGACAATGGTATTATATTCTGCCGTTTTTCCGAAAATTTCATATCCTTTTATGGTCACAAGACGTTGATGTGTTTTCTCTTTATACCAAAACTCTTTTTTTACTTCTTTTGTTGTACTAAGTCCCCATTCTCTTACTTTTTCTGCATAATGGGCTTCATCTTGAAATGTTTCGTATTCACCCTTTGGAGGGATATAATTTGTTTTATTGGAATCTTCAATGTGAGGCAATAATATCGCCATGTGGCCACATCCTTTCAATGTCCATTTTACAACCTGCGAGGAGAGAATGAAAGTAGGGGAAGTATACAAAAAACCCTCAGGTCTGATGCAATGACTCTGGAGGGTCTGTATTTATATTTATAACACTTTAAACACTTTCTATATTTCCAAACGAACCAAAGAACTCATAGTGTATATGGTCAGAGCTAACGCCCCAGTCTTTTAAAGCACTGTTTACAGCTTTCATAAATGGTGTAGGTCCACAGAAATAGAATTGTCCATCATTGGAAGGAAGTACACCCTTTAACCACTCTAACGTAATATATCCTTCTTTATCAAACTGGTTATTTTTTCTATCTTCATCTGATGGTTTTTCGTAAATAGTAAAGGCCTTCACGTTTGGATTTTTAGAAGAAACTTCCTGCACATGCTCCTTGAAGGCATGAAGCTTACCATTTTGTGCTGCATGAATCCAATAGACTTTCCGTTGTGGCTGCTCATGGACGATGGTATTTAACATACTCATCATCGGAGTGAGACCAACTCCGCCGCTAATAAGAATAACTGTCGAGTCGCTTTCCATGTCTAAATAAAAGTCTCCTGCTGGTGCAGAAATAGGAATTGTATCTCCTTCATTAAACAATTCATGTAAATCAGTGGATACTACACCTGGAGGAGCCCCTTCCACAACTGGGTCTTCCCGTTTTACACTAATGCGGAAATAATCATTTCCAGGTCGATCTGATAAGCTATATTGACGTTGGTGAATATACTTTTCCTCGGGTATATCAATATGGAGCGTAATATATTGACCAGGAATAAATTTAGGTAGTTTTTCACCATCCTTTGGTTTTAAATAAAAGGATGTAATGACATCGCTTTCCTCAATCTTATTGCTAATGATAAAGTCTTTAAAGCCTGCCCATCCGCCGGGCTGATTTTCAGCTGTTTTGTAAAGTTCGTTTTCCATTCGAATAAAGACGTCAGCAATGACCTCATAGGCATCCGCCCAAGCATCAATTACCTCTTCTGTTGCTGAATCACCTAGAATCTCTTTAATGGCTCTTAATAAATTTTCCCCAACAATTGGATATTGTTCGGGCTTAATCTGCATACTTCTATGCTTCTGCCCAATTCGTTCTAAAGCAGGCATTATGGCACTCATATCTTCAATATTTGCCGCAGCTGCATAAACAGCATCTGAAAGAGCCTTTGGTTGATGTCCTGTTTTTTGATGGGTCATATTAAAGACATTTTGTAGTTCCGGATGGCTTTCAAATAATCGTTGGTAAAATCTTCTCGTTATGGCTTCACCATGTTGTTGGACCGCAGGTAAAGTAGCTTTCACGATTTCTAGTTTTTTAGGATCTAGTTTTTTGACTGTTTTCAGTATATCCTGCCATACATATTTTTCGCTCAAATCTAATTCCTCCATGAATTCTAATAAAATTATCACAAAGGGTAAGATTCCCTTATCTCATGAGGAAAATGCGGTTTTTGATAAAAAGGCAAAATATAAACATAAAAAAACCAACTGAAAAA
>DASQIV010000676.1:0-3611 GCA_035631415.1 Pseudoneobacillus sp.
GAGGTTGTTTCTTCGGAATTTCCATTTGATAACCCTTTTTCTGATGGATTATCTAGGTCAGGAAAATTCCCTTCAGAAAAAATTACAGTAATTGGTAGAGGAGGATTTTGGAAAAAGAAAGGAACGGAAGGATATAGTGTAGAATTTTATGAAGGATTTGCTGTTGGGGTTATTCCGAAAGATTGATTTGATTAAGACCTATTTGTCAAAAATAGGTCTATTTTTATACTCGAAATAAAAATAGGGATTTTTTTGACAATATCGAATATAATTAATCTTGCTATCTCAATTTCAAGGAGAACCAACTATGAAACAAACATTTACGTTAAAGGA
Source organism: Pseudoneobacillus sp. (assembly GCA_035631415.1). Lineage (GTDB taxonomy): Bacteria > Bacillota > Bacilli > Bacillales > Cytobacillaceae > Pseudoneobacillus. Next base: position 334 of record DASQIV010000676.1, read on the forward strand.
AAAGACAAGGCAATTATTTATCATGCTTATACCCATTTTAATTACCCAGCTTGGGATGTTTTCAATGGTGTTTTTTAGTACAATCATGTCGGGAAAATACGATCCTTCTAGTCTTGCAGGTGTAGCCATTGGTGCAGCGATTTGGAATCCTGTATTTACCGGCTTAAGCGGTATCCTTTTGGCGGTGTCTCCGATTGCTGCTCAACGGTTTGGCGAAAAGAAATCGAATGAAGTATCCTCCGTATTAACCCATGGAATCTATCTTGCTTTAATGATTGCAGTAATGGTTATTGTAGCAGGGGCTTTTGTTATTAACCCTATACTAGATAAAATGGATCTACCCACAAAAGTTCATGAAACAGCGCATAATTATTTGGTCGGTGTAGGTTTTGGAATAATCCCATTGTTCCTTTTTAATGTTCTAAGATCGTTTATTTATGCATTAGGGAAAACACGTGTTGTGATGGTTATTCTTCTTTTGTCATTGCCTATTAATTTTGCTATGAACTATCTTTTGATTTTTGGAAATATGGGTTTTCCAGAGCTAGGTGGGGCAGGAGCAGGCTACGCCACTTCAATCACTTTTTGGGTAATTGCAGGTGCTACTGCGTTTATTATTATTAAAAAAGATCCGTTTTCATCCTATGTATCATTCGCTTACTTTAAAAAGTTATCAATTGAAAAGTGTATGGAGATTTTAAAAATTGGGGTACCTATGGGATTATCCATCTTTTTTGAGACGAGTATGTTTGCTGTTGTGACCATATTAATTAGTAAGTTTAATGTTACGACAATTGCAGCCTATCAATCAGCCCTAAATATTGTTGCCTTCCTTTATATGATACCAATGGGGATTTCTATGGCTCAAACCGTACTAGTTGGATTTGAAGTTGGTGCCAAAAGATACAAAGATGCAAAAGCTTATAGTTGGTTAGGAATATACCTATCCATTATCATTGCTGTTGTTACAGGTTTATTGGTCGTACTGTTCCGACATGAGGTGGCGGGACTCTATTCAAATGAGGCAGCCGTTATCTCTTTAACAGCGCAATTTTTAATCTATGCGTTATTTTTCCAAATATCTGATGCGATTCAGGCAACAGCATTAGCGGCATTACGTGGTTATAAAGATGTTAATATTGCGTTTATTATGACTCTTGTGGCGTATTGGCTCATTTGTTTGCCTGTCGGGTATTTTTTAGCCCATTATTCAAGTTTTGGTGCTACAGGATATTGGATTGGTTTGACATTAGGTCTACTTGCTGCAGGAATCTGTTTGTCAATTCGATTAATTTATATCCAAAAGTATAAATTTGTTCATGTTAAACTAAAAGAAGTGATATAAGGTTTTTCCTGATAACACCACCTAGAAATGGTCTAGGTGGTGTTTTTCCTAATTTCTTGAAAAGGAATTAGGGCATTTTTGGAGAATTAGTAAATTAACTAATTTTGGAAAAATGATGATATAGGTGAGTGAGCGTAAATGAAGATAAGAGAAGTTACCTTAAATGATTCAGCAGAAATGGTAATACTAATGAAACAAGTTGAAAAAGAAGCAGAGTATATGCTATTTGAACCGGGTGAAAGAAATATCACAATCGAACAACAAAGTAAAACCATTGAAAGTATGAAAAAAGAAGGTAGTAAATCTACTATATTTGTTGCTGAGGATAATGATAAGTTAGTGGGTTTCCTAGTAGTGATAGGCAACAATATCCGAAGAACACAGCACCAAGTTTATCTTGTTATTGGAATCTTAAAAGAGTACAGGGGACTAGGAGTAGGTACACAGCTTTTCACTCAATTACATAAATGGGCATTAGAACATGATATTCATAGACTAGAGCTAACCGTTGTGACAGAAAATGAAGCTGGAGTAGCCTTATATAAAAAAATGGGCTATAAAATAGAAGGTGTTAAAAAACATTCTATTAAAATAAAAGGGGAATATGCTGATCAATATTATATGGCTAAACTACTGTAATTGATTAATTTAAAGCATGGTGAATAAATTGAAAAATGACCTTTTCATTGAACTAAATCCAACTGTAAATCAAAATGGATTAAAGAACTTTCAAGAATTATTTAATGTTCAACCAATTCAATTTATAGAATCATATCAATTATCGATGATTAATAGTAGGAGTGAATAGTATGCTTAAATCAGGGGACCATACGGTAAATTGGTCATCATTTAAACCATGTTCTGACATTAAGAAGGTAGTTTGGGTAGAAAATGAAAAGATAACAGAAATAGGATTCACGACTGAAGAAGTAAACATTGATGAAGAACAAGATCTGTTATATCGAAAACAAGAATTGACCTTTAATGATCCAAACAAAGGCAAACGGACCATTAATTTGGTCTTAAATCGGTTTACCTTTGAACCTGTTTCTTGTACGGACGAAGGACCATTTAATGTAAATGTAACTTATCAAGATAAAGAAATCGATGTGAATTCAACAAAATACAAACGAACTGATGGTGTTTTTGATTTATTTTCAATAGAATTACTACTTCGACTTTTACCACTAGAATTAGGCTATACAAACGAGCTTCAAGCCTTTAATCATATGGAAAGTCAAACTGTAGTAGCCAAAATTGAGGTGACTCAAAAAGAGAAAATATCGGACGGAAATCAGGATGTTGATGCTTGGTGTGTTCAGCTTTTCTTTGGAGATAAACTTCAAACCTATTGGATAAGTTGCGAAACGAATGAAATCCTAAAACAATCTGTAAAGATTCGTGATGGGATGTTTTTTGATTTTGTAAGGTAAACAATTACCTTAAAACCTAAAGGAGTAAGAAGATGACTGCTAAATTCGTTCATCATATTTGTGTCCAAACTAACCAATATGAAAAATCTTTACACTTTTATCAAAAAGCACTGGGGTTTAGTTTAATTCAAGAATCTCCTCATTTTCATAAGCGGGATTTTAACACCTGGCTTAGACTGGGTTCTTTTTATATCGAACTACAAACAGGCAAAGAAGGGGAACACTTGGCTGATGTAAATATTATATCGAAAGGCATTGTTCATTTCTGTTTGTGGGTTGAGAATTTAGACAAGGAAGTTCAGCATCTAAAGAATCTTGGTGTAGACTTTTTATTAAAAAACGGTAGAGAAATCTATCGAGTTGAAAACGGAAGTCTCTGTAAAGTGATTGCGCCTGAAGGAACGATAATTGAACTTCGGGATAATAAGGAAATATAAGTAACAGTAAAGAACCGGATTTATTGCCATTTTTATAATAATAAAGTCTAAATCAAAAACGAC
>DASQIV010000677.1:0-7735 GCA_035631415.1 Pseudoneobacillus sp.
CTTAACTGATTTTCATCGAGTGATTTCTGAATTTCTGTTAAACAACTCTTTCGATAGGCTGCAAAAAGTGGATGTAATCTTCCTTCCACATTTGGTACAGCTGCATCATAGTCAGCTAATTGATCTAGTAATAATTTTGCTAATGATTGAGAAATAAAAGGCATGTCACACGCCACTACCATATTTTTTTCGTTGGAAGATGCCAATAATCCAGCCTCTAATCCAGCTAATGGTCCCAATCCTTTCCGCAAATCAGCTACAAGTGGCAGACCGAGAAACTCGTAATCTTCAAACGTATTGGTGACCACTATTAACTCAGCTGTAATCGGCCTCATTTCCTCGATTACTTTTTCAATCACGGTTTGATTTCCGAGTTTTAAAAGAGCCTTATTAGTCCCCATCCGACTGGAACTTCCCCCAGCCAATATAATCCCAGTTGCGACCACCTATTTCACCTCAATTTTTAACAAAAGCTGTTTTCGCCCATTATATCATTCACGATACTTATATAGAAATGCGAATATCTTTTTATAAATATGACATTTATTCCAGTATTTTGAGGAAAGTTAAATCGTCGGCGAAATTTTATCAAGACTTTGATTTCGCTTTTATTTCATTAATTTTGTAAAATAAAGAAAAGAAAGAAGGAGGAAAGAACGTGGAAATAGTTAATAAGGAGCTTGTTCAAAAAGCAATTGACCAATTTTCAAACCAATCTGTTTATATACATTTAGAAACGACAAATGGCGCCTACGCTACCCACAACGATGAAGCATTTTTCTCCTCAGGTGCTTATATTCGAAATGCACATGTCGAGTTAGAATACGGTAAAATCACTGGGCCAGGACCGTATCGCGTCGGGATCAAAATCCCACTTGGTTGGGTTTATGCAGAAGGAATTACCCACTACACCGTGGATGAACAAGGACGCCTATTAATGGCTGGGCATGACTTCAAAGGAAAACTAGCCGTTGCCCTTGAGATTAGTCCAACCCCTTTTGAATAATAGAATGAAAGGAGCGCATCACTTATGGAAAAAGAAAAACAAGTGCTAGTTATTTTTCCACACCCAGATGATGAAGCATTTGGAGTATCCGGAACGATTGCTACATATATAAAAAACGGCACCCCAGTCACATACGCTTGCCTCACTCTTGGTGAAATGGGCAGAAACATGGGAAGTCCTGTTTTTGCGAATCGTGAAACATTGCCACAAATTCGAAAAAGAGAACTACAGGAAGCAGCTGCTGCTGTAGGAATCACTGATTTACGTATGATGGGTGTTCGCGATAAAACAGTTGAATTTATTAAAGAAGAAGAGCTAGTTGGCATGATGTCCTCATTATTAGAGGAGTTGAAACCATCGTTAGTGATTACCTTCTATCCTGGCTATTCCGTGCACCCAGACCACGAAGCATGTGGAGCAGCCGTCGTAAAAGCTGTAGGGATGCTGCCTAAAGAACATCGTCCAAAGCTCCACTGCGTTGCTTTTTCAAAAGGCTGCGAGCAAGAGCTAGGAAAACCTGATATCGTCAACAGAATTACCGAAGTTTTACCACAGAAGCTTGCTTGCTTACGAGCACACCGCTCTCAAACCGAGCAAATGGCTGGCGAAATGGAGGAAAAACTCGAAAAAGGCGACGAACAAATGTTAAACTGGATTCAAAATGAACGCTTTTGGACATATAAGTTTTAAAAATCGGGCCCTGCGGTTTGCGCAGGGCCTTTTTTGGTGTTTAGAGCATGCCAAGGTATAGTTATCCGACTTTTTTTGCTGTGTTTCCGACTTTGTCACCAAGTTATCCGACTTTTTTGAAGAGTTATCCGTCTAATTTGATGAAGTTTCCGACTTTGTCACAATTCCGCCTGATAATCACCATAATTTCTTAAGATGATAGACTCTCCCTCTCTTTGTTCCAGTAACTTCTAAATCCATTTCTTTTAACATTTTCGCAGCCACATCTGAATTAGAAATACGAAGAAACCTTCTAAATTGAGAATTGGTAATTGTAGATTGGTAGAGGAGTGAATAATCTTGAAGAGCTGGCAGGTGTGCATCTTTGAAGGCGCCCTTACAATTAGGACAGTGCCATTTTCCTCTATGATAGGTTAACGGCAGTGACCCACAGTCCGGGCATTGAACACCTGTTAATAATTCAGACTTAGAGATACCATATTGTTGAAGAATTTCATAGATTAATGGGGTGTGAGCTTTTATGAGGGCTTTACTGATTTTACTTATTTCCTTTTCACTTATTACCTCTTTTTTAAACTGCACATCTAGTTTATCAATTTCCCAGGTTAGCCCAGAAATGCTATGAATTTTTCTCGAAAAAGGATGACCCGAAGGTGTTATATAAAAAATAGTATTTGAATTGGTAATAATCATGAGGAAATCGATAGGAAGAAGGGGAAGTTTGTGTTTAATAAACCACTCTCTTAACTGCTGTTGGTGGAATCTAGCTTGGGATACTGGGTCACCAAAACCCTCAGTAGTGCCATCTTCATTTTTTCGTATAAGCTGATGGGTATCGAGGTCGAAATGCAGAGTACCAGAAATGTTCTTGGCTTCAATAATAAGGGCGAATCTAGTTGTAAGTAATAAAGTATCAATTTGGAAAAAAGTTTCCCCATTTGGTAACCGGAGATCTCCAAGAATAAAATATTTATCTTGGTCCATGAGCTTTAATTTCTTATCTACTTCTTTTTCTCCCCACCATCCCGCCTTCCGTCGATAGAGTTCCTTCTCTATCAAACTTCTTTTTGGATGATTCATCGGTAATCTCCTTAATATTACCTCCAGTAACAATATCTTGAGTGGAATGAGCCTCTCTTTTAAGAACAAAGACAATCACCTCTTTTTTAGTTTTATTAAAGTTTCCATAAAAATTGGTCGCTTTCCTATCAGTAAATGCTTATAAAAGTGACAATTTTACTACTTTCTCGCATTCAGAGTGTATTCGAAACAAATTACCTGTCGTATAGAAGGTTTAGTCTATGTTTTCATCTCTCAAACTCTGTACATTGATTGTTTTTGCAGTGTTTCCGACTTTGTCACCGAGTTATCCGACTTTCTGAATGAGTTATCCGACTTTTTTGGCCAGTTATCCGTCTAAATTAGAGATGTTTCCGACTTTGTCACAACACTAGAAAAAATTGTAAATTAAACACTCCGTCACAACCCCACAAAAAAAAGAGCAACCCACTCCCAGGTCACTCTCTCCCACCTTTACAAATCAATACCCCGGACTAATCAACGCGCAAAACATGCACCAATCTAAAATAATAATCTTTCGCTCCCGTAAATCGATCAAACCGTCTTTCTTTAACTTTGAGAACACTCTACTTATACTCTCTCGGGATACTCCTACGACCGTGGCGAACTCCTGCACATTCAACGGAATCTCGATATTATAACGGTTAAATGGGTCTCCCCTAAATTTCTCAGCAAGCTTTTCCAGTGTTCTAACGGTCTTCGCATACACGTCCAATAACGCGATATCCCTTAAAGTAGATGTAAACTCCTGTAGCTGTTCGCTCATATAACGAATCATCTGAATCGCAAGCTCTGGTTGGCATAGGAGTTCATTTTCTAAATCCCTCTTGTTTAAAAAAACAATCTCCCCATCCTCAAGCATGGCAGCGGTCGCAGGATAACAGGTATTTTTTTGGTTGAATAAGCAGGCTTCTGCAAAGATATCGCCTTTCTTTTTGATACAGACGATGATTTCATTCCCGTGTTCGTTTTGTTTTGTTAATTTTACCGAACCAGCTGTAATGAAAAAAACGCCTTCTGCCTCCGTCTCTTCTACAATAATCCGTTGGCCTTTTTTGTACTCCGTCTTTTGCGTTCTCTTAACAATTTCAGCCAAAACATTAGTTGGTAAATGTTTAAAAATCTCTACCTTTCTCATAAAAGGCTCCACTTCTGCAAATGGAATAATCGATAAATGAGGATCAATGCGTTCTAACTGTCCCATACCTCCACCTCCATCATCATTTCTTATAAAAAGAGTAACTGACATCCGAGGAAATTGTTGTGATGTTGTTCACATAAAATACATAAACATGCAAAATTCCCTCAAAAAACCGCTCTTCACAGATTCTTCACACAAGGCACACAGAATCTTCACAAAGGCGCAAAAAGATGTGATACACCTCACATTTTTACCCCCCCGCTAGCCATTAGGATAAAAAGTGGAATATGGAAAAGAGGAGGGAGAAAAGTGCAAAAAGCGATAATTCATTTTGTCATCAGCGCTTTATTAGGATTAGGGCTTGGATATATCGGCTTCGAGGTAATCGGTGGAAAATCAAGCAACGATCAAAAGGTAGCTTCACCGGATACAAGTAGTTCCGAACAGGCTACCGAAACTGAAGCAGATAACACCGAAACGGAAGAAGCAACAGCCGTTTCCACTGACGGCGGTATCTTAGCCGCAAAAGGCTGCTTACAGTGTCACTCAGTTGGATCCTTAAATATAAAAGGTGGCGCAGTAGGTCCGGACCTTTCTCAAGCTTTTAACAATGTGGAAGGTAAGCACGGAAAACCGATCAATGAATTTTTAAAGAAGCCAACATCCGCTGTGATGTCAGGTGTTATTGGCGGTAACCCACTTACTGATGATGAAATCACTCAAGTGTTAGACCTACTAAAAGAAGCTGCATCAAAGTAACCCAATTTTTATCATAAAAAATATTAAGGTGGTGCTTGTTTAATGAAGAAATGGATTCCTGCAGCATCCGGTTTAGTGGCCGGGCTAATGGCAGCAACCGTATTCTTCGCAGATTTCTCACCAGGACCAAAGGGTGAGGCTGCTAAGGATAACTCGAACAAAAGCAATGCAGAAAAGGTGTATGTACCATTTGGCGAAAAAGATGATTACTATTTATTTGCATCAGGTGGTCACTCTGGTCAAATGTTCATTTACGGTGTTCCATCCATGCGTCATATTCGGACTGTCCCGGTATTTTCACAAGACTCCGCAACGGGGTACGGATTTGATAAACACTCGAAAGAAATGATGGGTGGTTATACATGGGGTGACCTTCACCATCCTGCCTTCTCTGAAACAAACGGTGATTATGATGGTAAGTACATGTTTGCAACAGATGTAGGTAATAGCCGTGCGGCCGTGATGAACTTAGAAACATTTACAACACGTGACATTATTAAAGTGCCAAATACAAGTGGTCCACACTGTGCTGCATTCGTTACACAAAATACAGAGTACATGTTCTTACCAACACGCTTTGCGGTACCGGTTGGCCAAGAATATGCATCTTTAGATGACTATAGCAGTAAATATCGTGGCGTTATGTCTGCGGTTACTTTTGATGAAAAGACAGAAAAGCTAAGTATTGCCTATCAAGTAGCACTTCCACCTTGGTCCTATGACTTATCTGATGCTGGTAAAAAGATGTCTGGTGACTGGGCTGTTATGACAACTTACAACACAGAAGAAGCGACAACAAACCTAGAAATCAACGCATCACAAGCTGACCGTGACTTTATCGTTCTTTTCAACTGGAAAGAGCTTGAGAAAATGGTTGCTGACGGTAAGTATGACACCGTAACTGGTCAAAAAATGATTTTCCCTGAAAAGCAAAAAGGCGGAATTTACTTAGTGCCAGTAGCGAAATCACCACACGGTGTAGACGTAACTCCAGATGGAACACGCTTCATCGCTTCTGGAAAACTGGCACCAACCATGACGGTCTTCTCTTTTGAAAAAGCGTTCAAAGCGGTTGAAAACAAAGATTTCGCTGGCGAACGTAATGGTATTCCAATCTTAAAGTATGAATCTGTTATGGAAAGAGAAGTTAACCCTGAAAATGCCCTTGGCCCTCTTCATACACAGTTTGATGAAAAAGGTATGGCCTATACAACGATGTTCATTTCTTCTGAAATCGTAAAATGGGATCCGAACACAGGGGAAACATTAGACCGCGTTCCAGTTCAATATTCACCAGGTCACTCAGTAGCAGCTGAAGGCGACACTGTCGCTCCAGATGGTAAATGGTTAGTGGCATTAAACAAAATTGCCAAGGATAGCTATTTATCTGTAGGTCCTTCCCATCCAGAGTCTATGCAATTAATTGATATTAGTGGAAAAATGGAAGTCATCCAATCTGCACCTGTAAATCCAGAGCCCCACTATGCGCAAATGATTAAGGCAGACAAAATTAAGACGATTACCGTTTATCCAAAAGATGAAAAGAATTCAGACGCTGTATACAAACAGGATGATACAAAAATTGTTCGTAAAGGCAATGAGGTCCACGTTTACGGTATTGCGATGCGTTCGAAATTCATCTTTGATGCAAAAGCAAAACGTCCAGATACGATTGAAGTTAATGAAGGTGATAAAGTATTCATTCACTTAACCAATATTGATTTTGACCAGGATATTACCCATGGATTTGCCATCAATGGTTACAACCTAAACATGGAGGTTCAACCAGGTCAAACCAATACCCTTGAATTTACAGCAGATAAAGCTGGAACCTACCCGCTATACTGTACAAATTTCTGTTCAGCGTTACACCAAGAAATGACGGGGTACTTCCTAGTTAAGCCTAAAAAATAAGAATAGGTGGTGGGTATCATTTCGAACGATACCCCCCTTCCTTTTTAGATAGTTACTAACTTAAACAAACTGTTTAGGTAGTTATTAAGATATAAGAAAAAACTTAATGACTCAACCTCTAAATCACAACCTGGATTATTTAGTTTAGTTAGTAATCTAGGTATAAGAAAAAAGCTCTGTTCTTTTTCTTATACTGCTTCTATTCTGAACTGCAACTCTAACCTATTTACCGGATTCTCTTAGTATTATTCGCTATCGATGGTATAAGAAAAAGCTCTAGTGCCGCCAAACCTGACGACACAAAACATAATGACAGCGTGACGATTGTCCACTGTTTTGGAAAGGTGAGGTAACTTTGAATAATAAAAAATTATCGTTTGTATCAAGTATTTTTATCCTTATTGCAGCAGGTTTAATTGTCGCAAGTTTATTTTTTCCATGGTGGGCGATGAAATTTATTGCTCCCCAATATCCGGAAGGGTTAAACATTATCGTATTTCCCGACCATTTAGAAGGTCAAATTGATATCGTTAATGGTTTAAACCATTACATCGGGATGGCAAATTTTAGTGAAGAAAACTTTCCAGAGTTAAACTATTTGAACTTTCTTATCGGTAGTTTAGCTGCCATTACAGCACTTACTGCCATTTTACGCAAAAAAAGCATCTTGTACGGATTAATTGGTTTATTTGTGTTAGGTGGAGCTCTTGGCGTATATGATCTCCATCGTTGGCTTAAGAACTTCGGTACGAATTTAAGTCCACAAGCTCCAATCAAAATTGATCCATTTATCCCTCCGATTGTTGGGGAAAATACGTTAGCTAATTTTGTGACCTACAGTACGGTAGAAATGGGTGCCTTTCTTGTCATGGCCGCTTTTGTTCTATTATTAATTCCTTTATGGAAGGATCGAAAAAAATGAAAAATGTAAAGCTCTTACTTTTCATCGTCCCTTTTATCATCTTGTTTTTTCCATCTACGAGCAGTGCTTCAAGCGAGCTTCAAGAAAAAATTAATACGTTAAAAACAGGGGACGTTTTAAAGCTAGAGAGCCGAACGTATGAAGGAAATATTACGATAGATAAACCAATTGAAATCATTGGGACAGATAAGACCGTTATCAAAGGTGAAAAAACAGGTAATGT
>DASQIV010000678.1:0-4874 GCA_035631415.1 Pseudoneobacillus sp.
GTCACTATAAAAAAGTATTTTCCCGATTTTAATTGCGAAGAAGTGACAGGTAGCTTATGTATATCAATACGCGGGAAATTGCCTTCGGTATAAGCTTCCTTCATTCCTAAATGGTAACGATAGAATAAAAATAAAATGATACCAACAAATAAGATCAGTACTGTTACACTAGCTCCACTCCACCAAATAGCAGAGAATGACATTTGATTACCTGCGTCTTCATAATACGGCCAGTTATTAGTATAGGTTATATCATCACCTAATCTTTCTGTACTAGATAGCCATGCAGTCCAGAAAAAGAAATCCGAAATTTGTTTAATTTGATCTCCTTCTGCCACATAAGCACGCTTTTCATCAGGCATATCTTTTTCCTGAATTAGGTTTGGCTTAAGACCCCATTGATCGCCTTCAGTAAATACTTTATGGTAATATTCACGAACTTTTTCCACTCCATAAACCTGGGCATCTGTTAATTGTAATTTATCTGTGTCAGGCTCATAACGATTTTTTCTCAATTCTTCTTTTACATTTTCACGAATAATTGTCTGTTGATCTTTTTCTAATTCCTTGAAGTCTTTTCTATACTGTTCCTGTGCTTTAAAATCTTGCATTCCTTCTGTATATATTTTTAATGCTTCAGCCGTATAGTCTGGACCCATATAAGAGCCATGGCCCAAAACGGTTCCGTAATCCATCAATCCATACTTTTGGAAAACAGCCTGCCCACCCATTATCGTATCTTTTGTAAGAATGACTTCCCCTTTAGCATTAGTTACTTCTATAGGTCTTGGTGCCTGTTCTTTAAAAATCCAATATCCTCCAGTAAGCAATACTGTAAAACTGATTAATATGGTGAAAATTAAGATGGATTTTAAAAGTGCATTTTTATTTTTCTTCACCACTTTGTTCGTCGATGTTTGACGTTCAATTTCCATTTCGGCCACCCTTTCTTGTTTTGTACATTTGTATTGTATAGGGTATAAATCATTTTATTTGTGAGTGAATTCATTTAATCGGTGTGATATTTGTCACTGGAGTGAGAATTATTTTCAATTTGGGGCAATTCTATGATTCATGTCACATTTTTAATATGGGAAGCTTGTTAAACTATGACTATAGTTGTTATTTTAGTTTCACTATAAGGAGAGATCGATTATGGAAGTAAAAATCGTTGAATTAGATGTTCGTGAGGATTTAAAAAATAAAATAGAGCCTTTTCAAAAAATTATGACGGCTATCACGGATTTACAGGATAATGATGTTTTTATCCTACATGCTCCATTTAAACCGGTCCCATTATTTGCAATAATGAAAGCTAAAGGCTTTACCCATGCAATCGAAGAACTTGAAAAAAAGCATTGGAAGATCACTTTTACTAAAAGAGGTGAATCTTTATGATTTTAGATAATCGAGGTTTAGAGCCGCCTCAGCCAATGATGAGAACCCTTGCAGCACTTGAAAACCTTAATGAAAACGAAACGTTAACGATTATAAATGATCGAAGACCTATGTTTTTATATGAACAATTAGAGGAGCTCGGGTTTCGTAATCACACTGAACAACAAGATGATGGCAGCTTTAAGATTGAGATTTTCCGATAAAGTAGGTGATGACTATGATTTCACAAAATGTGGGAAGTGAAACAAATGTAAAGCTTCCCTTTGCCTTTTTTGCATTTAGTTTTTTAGCTTTATTGGCATCACAAATTATTTTGATTTTAAATGGAACAGATTTTTCGAGTGGAAACTTTAGATCATCCTCTATATTATCAGCTGCTCATTTATTTATTTTAGGTTGGACGTTGATGATTGCGATGGGATCGATGTATCAGCTTGTCCCAGTGGCTTTTTTAACACCAATATGGAATGAAAAATTTGGGTTTATCCAGTTTGGTATATTTTCAGTAGGTGTTAGTAGTTTTGGTATCTTTCTATATTGGTCACCACAACATGCCCTGATTCCAGGAATCATTACCATAATAGGAGTCATTATGTTTTTATTTCAAATGTTGATGACCTTAAAAAAGCAAGCTAAACCCTCTATATTAACATTGTTTGTAGGGACAGGACTTGTAAGCTTACTTCTTACGATTTCATTAGGTATTAGCTTAATTATTTCTTGGAAAACTGGATTGTTTTCTAGTCATTATCACCCCATTTTTCGAACCCATCTTTTATTTGGTGTCGGCGGATGGTTTACACTTCTAATTTTCGGTTTCTCATATAAAATGGTTCCAATGTTTTCACTTTCCCACGGTTATTCGATGGGACTAGCAAAATATGTATATTTTGCTTACGTATCTGGATTACTCTTAACAGTACTAGCATTTTTCACTGACCAAGATATTTTACTGAAAGTAGGATTCCTTCTATTATTTATTAGTTTTAGCCTGTTTGCATGGCATATCTCAACCATTATTAAAAAAAGAATTAAAAAAAAGCTTGATAAACCCTTTATTTATTCTTTAATAGCAATAGGTTTTGGATTACTTTTTCACTTCTTATTGTTTATCAGTTTATTTACCGAAAATAGTAACGATTTAATCGGACCGTTACTGTTCCTTTATATCATGCTATGGATTGTATTAAGTATTTTAGGATATTTATATAAAATTGTTCCCTTTTTATGGTGGACACATAAATATAGCAAATTTGTAGGAAAACAGTCTGTTCCAGCATTAAAAGATATGATAAACGAAAAAAGGGTCATTCTATTTCTTTCTAGCTTTATTATTAGTTGTTTATTAGTTTATTTCGGCTTTATTGTACAAATGTTCATTCTTGTAACAGTAGGACTGATTCATTTTTCACTCACCATCATCGCTACAACGATTGATATATTTCAAGTCATTTTAAAATAACGAGGTGTTCTTAATGGAAATCATTGAAAAAGTACGTCATGAATTAAAGAATGTGTTTGATCCAGAGTTGAATATAAATGTTGTTGATTTAGGGCTAATTTATAACATTAAAGAAATTTCAGATCGCATCATTGAAATTGATATGACACTCACCACACCTGGTTGCCCATTACATGATAGTATTTCTAGTGGTGTAAAACATTGCGTGGAACATATGAAAGAAGTCGATCAAGTTTATGTTAATATTGTATGGGAGCCTGCATGGTCACCTGATATGATGACAGAAGAAGGAAAGAAATTATTAAGATAAATACAGTGGAAAAGGACCAGAAAACTGGCCCTTTTTTTTATTCCGATACCATCCTTAGTTCCTTTTAAATGATACTCTTTTTTCCAAAGAAGAACTCCAAACTGTTAGGAGTACTGCTCCAAGTACCATGACACCACCAATCCAAGGTGTATGAATAATTCCAATAGAATCCACAATGAGACCCCCAACAAAGGCACCAATTGCAATTCCTACGTTAAATGCTGCAATATTTAAGGCAGATGCTAGATTAACAGCAGAAGGTACGTATTTTTCAGCTAATTGAACAACATAAATTTGTAATCCGGGTACGTTCATAAAAGCAAATAAACCTAAAAAGAAAATGGTAATCACACCTGACAATTTGTACGGAGCTGTAAACGTAAGAACAATAAGTACAATGGCTTGAATGAAGAACATCCAAAATAAAGCTCTAATGGGATTTTTATTGGCTGCTTTACCACCGATCGTATTACCTATGGCAACTGCAATACCATATACAAGCAAAATGATACTAATCGCACTTGGTTCAAATCCTGTAATAGTTTCTAAGATTGGTGATAGATAAGTAAAAGCCACAAATGTACCGCCATAACCTAACGCTGTTATTGAAAATGCAATAAGTAAAGGAACGTTTGTTAATATTTTAAAATTATCCTCAAAATTTGATGGTGGAGCTTGTTTAAGATTTTTAGGAACTAAAATGGCACTTGCGAAAATAGCGATTACACCGAGAAGTGCAACAGCCCAGAAGGTTGCTCTCCACCCTAATGCTTGGCCAATTATGGTACCTAATGGCACACCCGTTACGGTTGCAACCGTTAATCCAGTAAACATAAATGCTATTGCACTAGCCCGCTTATGTTCAGGTACTAAGTCAGCTGCAATAGTTGAGCCAATCGAGAAAAAAACTCCATGAGAAAATGCTGTTATAAATCTAGCAACTAGCAATAATCCAAAACTAGTAGACATCGCCGCAACTGAGTTACCTACAATAAAAACGATCATTAAAAGCAATAATAAGGTTTTACGATTCATTTTGTTCGTTAGTGCAGTTAAAACTGGTGCTCCAATTGCAACACCCATGGCATATCCAGATATTAGTAATCCAGCTAACGTAATGGAGATACTTAGATCATCGGCTAATGACGAAAGTAAGCCTACTGGTACGAATTCCGTTGTCCCAATTCCAAATGCACTTATAGCAAGTGCTATTAACGCTGGAGTCCCTCCCTTTTTTTCCTCTATCTTTATGTTCATTGAATTCATGATGAATCCTCCTTGTACTCTTTGTTGTCATACTCTTGAATCACGTGATCTTAGCGCCTTTCAAATTTTTATCACGTTCTCCCATGAAAGTCATTATGACGTATAGATAATATAAATAAAAGTACGTACTTTTAAGTACTGTAGGCACCTTTAGGTACCTATAGCTGTTTTCAAGCTTTTTGTTTCTAGCTATATATGGTATTATGGAAAACGCAACTTAATTGTAATGAAAATTTAGGAAGGAGGAACAACAATGGCTTATAATATTCCTGTAGAAGCCACACTTGATGTCATTGGAGGAAAGTGGAAAGTGGTCATTATGTGCCACTTGATTAAAGGGGAAAAACGAACGAGTGAATTAAAAAAGCTTATGCCTGGTATCACTCAAAAAATGCTTACCCAGCAGCTACGTGAACTAGAAGCAGATGGAGTCGTTAA
>DASQIV010000679.1:0-2133 GCA_035631415.1 Pseudoneobacillus sp.
TCGTCTGGAGTAGTAGTAAAGAAAGAATAACCACCAATAGACCGAACAGATTCAGTATCTGCAACCGCATCAGCTAATTCCTTATAAGCGTCCATTTCTTTGCTCATTGATTGATGTTCCATAATAGAATCATAAACATCAACCGCCATATCTAAACCGGTTAAAAAAAGGGCTGAATCCAGCACAACTTTACCAAAACCCGGTTTTTCTGGAATAGCTGAAACAGTAGGATTTTTTAAGGCATTTTGTAAATTCCTGAATTGGTCAGCTTCCATCGTTTTACCTAAATCATCGTAGTATTTTATTTTTTCATACATTTCCAAGTTCCATCTTTCAACCGCTTTTGCTCTGGCGGTTTTAGTAACATATTTCAAACCAGATTTTTCCGCTAAACCACCTATAACTCTTGCACCAACTTCACCGACTACAACACGAGCAACCGCACCCCCTACCGCACTTGCTTTTTCTTTAGGAGGAATCAACAATGTTACAATTAAAGAAAACAATAAAGATAATACTAAAATTCTTTTTTTCACTTTATCACCCCATTCCAAGTTAAGCAGCCAACCACTTCGTTAAGTTTGGACCTACTACACTATCATTTCGTAGAACCTAACTTTTGGATGCTGAACTTTCCATTAGATTGAATAAAAAAAGGAGTAGGACTGATAGCCCCACCCCTCTAAGGTAAAAAATTATGCACCTTTAACAGTAGATAATAAATGATGTAATGCTTTCCTAACTCCATACAAAACCAAAACAACTGGAATCGCAATAGGTAGAACAGATAGTAACTGTTCTAAAAGAATAGAGAAATCAAGATTTCTTAAAACAGTACTAAAATCATTCATTATGCACCTTTAATACGTGACATAACAAATCCAAGACCTTTTTTGAATCCAACGAAAGCAATTACCACTGGTAACGCAATCGGAAGAACCGCTAAAACTTGGTCAAGAATTACCGAAAAATCTACACCAGATAAAGCACTTACTAAAGTAGTTGTTGTTTCCAAAATGAAACCCCCTAAAAATATAATTTAATATGTTTAAAGACTTAAAACCAAGAGGATATAAGTCTATAAATCCAACGAAAAACAAATACAATAAATACCGCCAAAATAACCGTTAAAAAACCATTTTCAATAATACCTAAACTATCAGCAATTTTATCCCCTTGTTCCATAGTAATAGGTTGAACAGTTTGAGGTTGACTATTTGTCGAAATCGTTTGAAGTAAATCAATTAATTGATTCCATTCGTCTTGCGTAATTCCTTCAACAGGTTCTCCAGTTGTGGGATTAACTTCGACTGTTTTCGTTGCATCTCCAAGAGGAGTTGCAATTGTTGTAGTCCCTGTTTCTGGAACGGTGGTTGTTGACTCTTCATTCATCAATACACCTACTTTTAACTACTAATTTTAAGCAGTTTATAATAAGACTTATTTTTATAAGCATTTACAGAAACTGAACAAGTAAAAATTGATCCCATTGCAAAATCTTTATTTAAAACATTAATTAAACTAACATCATCTGCTTTAACTTGAACCATCTTTTCTGAATCTGATGAATCTGGTTGATATAAATCAATATACAAAGCTGATTTTTCTTTTCCTTCGTAACTACTAGTTTTCACACTTGCACCCATGAAAACTCCTTCGATGGTGACTAATGGCATATTCCCATCCTCCTAATTTTTAAAACCGAAAATACGAACGAATTTTCGGAAGTGAAATATTTGTTCTGATATTAGTGTAAAAAAAAAACAGAATTTTTGCAATCTATTTTTTACAATTTTTTAGGTAATCTTCCAAAATATTTCTAATTTCGTCACTTAATTTATTTAAAACCTCTGAATCAAAAGCTAATTCTGGAATATCATAATCAATATTCATAGAATCCAGTAAATCTACTATTTGTTTATTATCTAATTTAAGAAATAAATTTGTTGTTTTATCCATGAACGGTTTTCGAGAACGCCCCATTAGACCACCATCTTTTATTATAATTCCCACCTTTTTTTTAATTTAAGCATATCAAAAAAGGGCTACTTTTGTCGTAACCCTTTGAAATAAATGAATTATAATTTATAATACATAATAGTTTATGAAATATATCTATATTTCTTTATTACC
>DASQIV010000680.1:0-8612 GCA_035631415.1 Pseudoneobacillus sp.
TAGTTTTTTCCACATGGGGATTTGGAACTGGTTGGATTGATATGTCTTTAGTAATATTAATTGTCATGACCTTTATGGGTCCTATTATTAATCTACGTCGTTTAAAAAGTATTTTAGCAGCAACAAATGCAGAAACATCAAGTGTTCCCTCTTCAAATTTAATGGAAAAGGTGAAAGATCGTACACTTTGGAGCTCCGTTATCATCATGACGATGCTAGCAATTGGAATCCTTTTTCTCATGACAGTGAAACCAGCTATGCTTGGCTCTCTTGTCGTAGTAATGATATCAATCGTGCTAGGTTTCATAGTAGCAAATCTACTTTTGAGTCGGGTATCCCGCTCATAATCATCAAACTTTAGGACCATTCATTCTTCCAATCTATCATATCAAAGGCCTACTCTCTTGCATTAAACATGTATGCAAAAGAGTAGGCCTTTGTTTTTTCATTCTCCTCCTCTTACCTTGAAGAAATTGCAGCTAAAATGGGCAATTAAATCTATTCAATCAAACGTTTGATTGATTTTTCAACTAGCAGTTGAATTGTAATGTTTTCCAAAACCCAGCAGCATGTATTAAGATGTTCACAAATTGCATATGTTTTTAATATGACAAGGGTTGCTTCCGCATTTTTTTGGAAAGAATTAAATATAATCAATGACCATTTTTGCTGGAAAGAGTGGAGAAAATGAAGGAAATTACCTTTAAAGCCTATGCTATCACGCATGAAATTGACTTGAATAAAATCGCCATTCATTGTGGTATTCCTAAGAAATTCACTTGGGAACAGCCTTTGTTTCTAAGAGGTGATATATTAAAATCTATCCTCAATCACAATGTAGACGAAGCGCTAAATGTTCTGGTTTTTTCCTTTGGTAGCATTGTCTTTATCAATCACTCACATGCCGGTGAGATCAATCGCTTTTTGGGCTTTATTCAATCTTTTGAACCGGAAATTGACATTAAAAATGCTGATAAATATTCCGATGATTACAGCCTTCACATTAGTGAAAACGAAATGATCGATTTAACGGACGAATACGTGATGGTACCAGAATATGAAACGTTCTACCCTGAACTCATTTCCACTGTACTAGCTAAATCGGTGGCACTCGAGAGAACGGAAGAACAATTAGGAAAAATTCATGACAAGCTCGAAACGATGATTGATCGGCTGGAAAAAGGAAAGCTAAGAATCGGTAATAAGGAATTGGCTAGGACTACCGCAAAAATCGTACGTCACGAGTATAATACCCTTGCCTATATCATGATTCTAGATAAACCAGATATTACTTGGACCAGTAGCAATGCTAGTGAATTTTACGACAAGATGACTGAATTTTTCGAGCTGAATGATCGATATAAAATTTTAAAAAGTAAGACGGATATTTTATATAACATCATGGATGGATTTTCTACTATCAGCCATTCCATTCGGGGACTATTCGTTGAATGGATTGTCGTCATCCTCATTCTTATCGAGATTTTATTGACAGTATTTGAAATTATCGGCTGGATTCCGTAAGTCCGGCTTCTAAAAAAACAGCACCCCTTATGGATTGACTGTGTGTCATACTATAAGGGGTGCTTTGCATTTCTTGGATATTTATATTGTAAAATCATATTCTAACATTTTCTTGTTTTTATATATTGAAGACGGGATCTTAGTGAAAAAATTAAAAATAAAGCAATGGCCAAAACTAAAATATACCAAGAAAAACCTCTCATTAAGGCAAAAGGGGTTTCAAATAGAAATGCACTCCAAAACGATGTACCTGATTTCTCCCATAATCCTGGTGTATAATACAACAATTTTGGATCAATAAAGGAAGAAGGATTAATAGCACCAGTTGAAATTAATGCTACTAAAAGAGGTAAATAAACGAAAGCTAATGATAGGTACACATCTGAAAGTCTCTTATACCGACCTGCCTTAGAATCCACATCTGAAAAAATATCTTCAATCGCTTGTTCGTGATCTTTGTTAAAATATTGAACCCCTGAATTCTTTGAACCAACGATATGTTTCCAGCCTGTATCTTCAAAAAGCGCTTTGTAATCTTCAAAATCAGCTTGCTTTTAAATTTACGAAAATCTATTTTTATATTAGCGGTTTCAGGTTGTGCTTCTCTAAAGCGATAACCAAAAGTCTTACCGACAAATTCGTATCCCCCCGCAGCCATTTCATCCAGCCACTTTTCCTCTTTCTTAAAATCGAAAAATAACTTAAATTTCCTCATCCAATCACCCCTTTTATCTTTTTAAGATATTAGTAATCTGAATCATATGTTGCATTCTTTCATAATCAAGTTGTAAGATTTCTTTTCCTTTTTCTGTTATTACATACACTTTTCGTCTACTGTCTTGACTTTCGAATGGCTGAATAAACTTTAACTTAAGTAAATTCTCGATAGCGCCATAAAGAGTACCTGCCGCCATTTTAACATTTCCGTTACTGAGCTCTTCTACCTTTTGTAAAATTAAATAGCCATGGGCCGGTTCTAATAAAGATAAAAGAATATAGTAAACGGTCTCTGTTAAAGGTAAATTTTTTTCTCTATTCATACATGCCTCCATGTTCGTTCTATGTTCAATTTATTATTATACAGTTGAACTATATAGTTTCATTATATACAGTTCAACTGTATAAAACAACAATAAAAACGATTACTATATAAGTAATCGCTTCGGATAGATTTTAGAAAGGTAGCCTCTAGACCCATTAGTTAAAATAACGACTTCAATTAGGACATGATTTTAACATGCGGACACTTTTTGGTGAGGATTCTCATAAACTCATCTCTATCTTTCGGTGAAATTAAGACAAAATCATATTGACCGTAAGCAATTTCAAGTCTTTTTAATGATAAGGCAGGACTTGATATTGGGTTCATCGTTTTCTTCACTGATTTTATCGAATTTAGAGGGATTGTATTTTTAAAGGGTCCATATTTTATGACTAAGTTATGGTCATCTAAAATATAATACGTAGTTAACCACATCCACATAATAAAAAATGGGAGTAGTACAGATAGAGGGAACAAAACGAATAAAATACCGACACTAGAAATATTTTCAATTATTCCATAAAAACCACTTACGACAGCAAATAGCAATGCTCCCCAAACAATAGCCGTTAACCACCAGTCTTTTTTTGATGTGAATTTCAAAATATTATCCCCCTATGTTTATGAGCCTTCTACTTCTTTTATCATTGACAGTTATTCTAGCAATATGCTAACTTCTTTAACTCTTTTATCCACATTTTAACATAATATTCTATATGACTAAATGCTTCAAAAATTTCCTATATACATAAGTTTTTAGGGAGGTGTCAATCCTGATGGACATAGGTACCTTCTCATTATTATCGTCATTAAAATGTTAATACACTATAAAAACGAAATTTTGCCTATTATTTTCTATATCGATTTATCACATTGAGTCCTCCAGTTATGGAGATGACGCTGCCTGTAATCATATCTGAATCTTCTTCACACAAAAATGATATGAGTCTTGCGATATCCTCACCGGTTCCGGAGCGACCGATTGGTGTTCGATTATCAACTGTTTGTCTAGAAATGGTTATATTGGCTTCTTTCATTTCGCCCACTATGTCACCTGGGCAAATCATATTGGCTGTAATACCGTGTTCAGCTTCTTCGAGCGCAATTGTTTTAGTTAAGGCAACTAGCCCCACTTTTGCTGTACTAAAGGCCGACCGATAGATCCAGCCAGGTGCCGTTTCTGCATCCTGAAAACCATAAGTGATGACTCTGCCAAACTGTTGATTTCTCATTACCGGAATCGATAATTTCGCTAAATGGTAGACTGCATGTAAATTTCCATCTATCATTTCATTCCACTCTTGATCCGTATAGTCAACCAGCTTCTTCCGTTCGAAAATAAATGGACCCGCGTTATTAATCAAAAAGTCTATTCTCCCAAACTTCTTCATGGCTTCTTCAAATAAATGAACAATATCTTTCTTTATTGTCATATCCCCTTGTACGAATTGTATACAATCTTGGTAGGATTTCCATTCCTCCCTTAGTTGGTTCACACGGTCAATATCACTTCGATAGTTAACCGTAACGGAATATCCTTTTTGAAGTAACACTTCTGCCACCTTTTTCCCTAGACCCTTTGAGCCTCCTGTAATAATGGCATGTCGCATAAAGCACCTCTTTTCCTAAAGTTTTGGCTTAATCTTTTTGTAAAAGAGATAAGAATTCTGCACGTGTATCAGATTGATTGGCAAAAATTCCACGAGCCGAGGATGTTGTGGTGGATGCTGTTGATTTTTTAATTCCTCTTCCACACATGCACATATGTTTCGCTTCAATGAGTACCATTGTACCTTGAGGTTCAAGAACTTCTTCCATAGCCGCTGCAATTTGAGAAGTTAGTCGTTCTTGAACTTGAAATCTTTTTGCGTACCCCTCTACTAATCTTGCTATTTTAGAAAGACCCGTTATTTTTACATTCGGTATATACCCAACGTGAGCCACTCCATAGAACGGAGCAAAATGATGCTCACATAAAGAATAAAACTCGATATTTTTTACTAAAATCAATTCTCGATGACTGACATCGAATGTTTTTAATAGATGATTTTTTGGATCCTCTCGATAACCTTCTGTATATTCAAGAAAGGCTTTCAAGACGCGATATGGTGTTTCTTCCAACCCATCACGATTAGGATCATCACCACATAAGATAACCAATTCTCTTACTGCATCCATGAAAAAATGTGCTTGAGTTAATTTATGATTGGGGTTAGTGGTGTTCAAAGTAAATAGGTCGGGGAATTTTGTCGTTAGTAACAAACTTTTATCAATTGACATGTTTATTACACCTCTCTATGTTGTTCTTGATTAAAATTCTATTCTTCCAATAAGAAGGGAGCTGAGCTGACATCTACTGGTTCATTCTTATTAATACGGAAAACACAGCATCCATCCCCATTTTGAAAACTTTTCTCTCGCACCACGCGACATCCAAGTAATCTTGTTAAAGTAGATAAAGTCACATTGCAAAGGACAGGTCTTTGCATGGCTACATCATAGAATGGACAATTTCGTTCAATTAATCGAATGGTTTCTCCAGAACATTCTACATCCATATATTGATCATTGATTATATATAAGTCTTTTAGTGTTTCCACTCGTTCCACCATAGTGAGTCCTTCTAATCGCCATTCCCATTCACGAACACGGGCTTCGGCCATTGTAGATAGAACTCTTTTCACTGCATCTGGACCAAGTTGATTGGCAACTGTATCGATGACTTCGATCGTCAGTGCATCGTATTGTTTCGGAAATAGCGTTTCCCCTTTTGAAGTCAACCTAACCTTTATCGCTGGCCTTCCCCCTCCCGCTCTACTTCTTTCAGTATATCGTTTTATTAACCCATCCCGTTCCAGCTGCACTAAATGTAGTCTTACTCCCTCGCTCGAAATATTTAGTTTAGATACGAGACTAGCAATTGTTTCTGAACCATTCTGCTTTAGTGCCATTAGAATTGCTTTTCGGGTTTCTGATTGTTGATCTAAATTTTGCTTCATACGCATGTACTCCTATTCTCTATTTTTAATAACAGTATATTTACCAAGTTTATTATTGTGAAACTTGTTTTATAACATATTTAAGAAATATTCAGAATATATTTAAAGGGAAGTCAAAAATTATAGGAGGGATTATCATGAGTAATCAAATTAAAATCCTTGATAATGGGCCGCTAGTGATAAGTGGTGACTTTCATTTAAGTGATTCTGCCGGTAATGAATTCTTGAAAAAGGATAAAATATTTTTGTGCCGCTGTGGCCATTCCAGTAATAAACCCTTTTGTGACGGGACACATAAAAAAGCCGGATTTGAAAGTAGTCCAAGAGCAACTAGTTAATATTTGAGCATAAAAAAGCCAGACAAGACCTTCAAGTTAAGGTTTTGCCTGACTTTTTTTAATTCTGATGTACTGTATGATTTTCTTAGAAGGCTCGTTTAGCTGCCCAAGAACCTTGTAATTTTCTTATTTGGATGATTTGCCCAGTGTGATACGCATCATGCAAATTAATGCTTGAAATCATTTTGGCAAATTTAGATCCCTTAAACTCTTTATTAAAATCTTCTTCATTAAAGCTGCTTATTAATTTTTCAAGTTGATTATGATTTTCAAATAACCTGCTTAGCATCGCATTCCATTCATCTTCAGAATTTTGTGCTGTAAAAGTGTCGTCATTACTTTGGACGCTATTTTCAAAAGTTTCACCTTGAAGTTGGACAAGTAGTCTCTCTTTATAATAGAGAATATGACTGACCGTTTCCCATATGGTATTAACGGCAACTCCTTGAGGTTTCCAGTTTGCTTGGTCTGCAGTAAGTCCTTCAAGTGAATCTTTAAGAGGTGGATACCAATCTTCCGTATGAAAAGTATATTCTAATTGTTTTAAGAGCAATTCTTTCGTTTGCATTTTAAATATCCTCCATTTATCCATTTTCATTTTATCAATAATCGTTAAACACCATACTTTTACAAATATTCATTATGATCTATTTTTATATATCTAATCCCTCTTGAAAAATGTCAGACCGTGCAGTTGGATAATTATTTTTTTGTAATGCAATTAGAAATACTTATTGATTCATAATACGAAGATTAGCCTTCCATGGTCCAACATCCTCTTTATAACGATTTCCCATGACTCTTGTAATTTGGGCAATATGACTGAGATCATGTGCAGTCCAAGTTGCTAATAGTTGTCTTAGTCTTACAGTTCCAAAATCAGGATGAACTCCTGTTGTTTCTAATTCGGTATGAGGTTGAATTAGCATTTTTAATTTTTCAAGGTTTTGTTGTCGCCATTCTGCAAACTCATGTAGTAATTGTTCCATTGTTTTGTCTGTGTTTTGGCGAAGTTGACTAAAGCGGTCAAAAGGTGGGAATGCTTCAGATTCCCCTTTAGATAAAATCATTTCAGTTCGTGGAATAAAATTATACTTTTCAGACTCAATCAGATGTCCGACCACATCAAAGGGACTCCAAGTCGACTCACCTTCATTAGAAAAAATCCATTCCTCCGATAATCCTGAAAGTAAACTACTTAGGGTATTGGGTGTACGTTCGAGAATTTCTAATGCTTCTTCGATCTTAAAATTCACTTTAACAACCTCCTCAAAATCCGAATTAAACTACCTCACTTTACCATATATAGGTTTAGTAAACTTCATTCCTGTTTTGTTTAAAACTATTTTGCTGGAGCTAGAATAAAAAAAGTGCCAGATTCCAAAAACGGACAAAGGTCCCTCTGTGTTACCTGACACCCGAGCACAAACTGTTGAAAATTTTGAAAAACAGTTGAAACAATTGAGAAAATGGTTGATAAACTTTAATCTCCTATTTATGTAACTAATGGATTAACGATGCTCTTAAGTTATTCATGTCATTTTCTAAATAACCCTTTAGACAGGTTAACATATATACCCATCCGCCTTTTTGTCCGACCATTTTATTTAGTAGTTCAGGATCATTTTCTTTAAAACCTGATTCATTTACCTCAATAATTGTACTAATACGATCCAACTCTCTTAAAGTAATGGCTACAACCGTTTCTTCACCATCCGCTCCCCACGTGAACTTGATTTTCTCATTCTCCACAACTTCTAATACATGAATGATTACTTCTGCATTGTATTCATCATATCTCCAAGTAATCGTCTTGCCTTGCTCCACTCTGTCAGTTCCTGATGAAAACCAATAATTAGACATTTTTTGAGAATCTACAATAGCTTCGAACACCTCGTTAACTGGCTTCAGTACTTTAAATTTTGTCGTTATTTGAGTATCCAATTTATAAACACTCCTTTAATGTATTTTTATTACTTATACTTTACCATAAAGTTTTCCAGTTTTTCCTATTACTAAATAAGAACGAGAGCTATATTTTTCACGAATTCCGTTGCATAGAAGCTAATATTTATACAAAATTGCAAAGCTCTGCTTGTTGTACTAACGGAGAAGGTTAGTTCCATAAGAATAGACGTAAATTACTTGGGAAATATATTAATAAAATAAATTTAGGATGATTTGATGAACAAACCGATTCCGAAATTTATACTTTTATTTAGTATCTTTCTTAGTGGAACAAATTCTATGGCGGTATTTGCCAATTCAAAAAACCAAGAAAAACCACCAAAAAGAATATGTATCGAGGAATATAAAAAGTTAAGGAATGAGTTTGATAACCTAATTTTACTCGATATTGTTGACAGTTTTGATTTAGATTTATCAGGTTATCAAGAATTAAGATACAGTGACTTAAATTTAAGAGTAGGGGGAAATATTAAAGAACAACTTGATAAGATTTCGTTACAACATATGTTTGTTGGTGCAAGTCTCGGAGAAAGGAGATTATTCTTAGAGAGTGGTTTAGAAGGAACAGAGGGTTACCTTCTTTATAAAAGAATTGATGGGAACAACGTCCTGAAGAAGTTACATAAAACAGAAAACATATGGGTTGTTATGAGTGAAGATGAAGTGAAAGCAGATAGATATAAATTTGGACGTTTTGACTGGAATAAATGCCAAGATAATTAAGAATTCCTTTACTAACTA
>DASQIV010000681.1:0-11079 GCA_035631415.1 Pseudoneobacillus sp.
GCACCGGGGGTCTGACCCCCGGTGCGTTAGTGTGCTAAAGTGCGTTTCCAAGTGACTTTTTTTATTCTATCATTCAGGTGGTGCCTATCTACTATTTATTTGGTAAAATAGGTTTAATAGTGTATTACGAAATTTTCAGATGTTTTCTTTTTAATAGAATAGTTTTTAGCAATTTTAAATGGAAAGTAGGTGGGTGTGATGGTGCAGGATTGGCTTTGGGAGTTGTTGAGTGCAACAGGCAAGTTGTTTTGGAATCCGATTTTTTATTATCTTTTCTTTTTAGCTGCAGTTTTAGGAGTTCTTCGTGTTAAACGGGAGCGCAGAAATTTTCACGTTCGTGTCCAGGATGCTTATTTTGAGTTGCGACAGCTTTTTCCGTTAGGAGTAATGCTCGGTTTAGGTGCTTCTGTACTAATTATGGCAGCAGGGCTTGTTATCCCATTGGGTGCTGTGGTGCTTTTTGCTCTTTTTACGTTTGTATGGAGTCTTACTGGAAGAGTGAGACTAATTTCACCAGTTTATATTGGGGGAGCAGCCTTTTTTACACTCATTTTCGCAGCCGGCAGAACACTTCCGTTTCCGATCTTTTCAGACACGTTCGCACGTCTTGATGAAAAAATCTATCCGTCTATTGGAATTCTAGTCGCTATCCTACTTGTGATAGAGGGAATATTGATCCTACGTAACGGTTCACAAGCTACCTCACCAAAGCTGATTAAAAGCAAGCGTGGCCAATCGGTGGGGGTTCATGAAGTGAAACGTCTTTGGGCAGTACCGATGTTTCTTCTAATCCCGGGAGATGCGATTACATTACCACTAGACTGGTGGCCAGTATTCCAAATCGGTGGCGAAACATATTCATTATTACTTGTACCATTTGCGGTTGGATTCCACCAGCAAATCCAAGCACAGCTGCCAAAAGAAGCCGTCCAGATGCTTGGAAAGCGAGTCATCACACTAGGAGTGCTTACACTTTTATTAACCTTCATTGGCTACTGGATACCTTTAGCAACGATTGCGGTTGTGGCATTGGCGATGATTGGACGAGAATCCTTAACAGTAAGACAACGCCTATCCGAAGAAAATATGCCATTTTACTTTTCAAAACGGAACCATGGCGTCATGGTACTAGGAATTCTTCCGCATTCCCCAGCAGAAAAAATGGCTCTTCAGGTCGGAGAAATAATTACAAAAGTAAACGGGACATTAGTCTATAATGAAAAAGGCTTTTATGAGGCCTTACAGCGGAATCGTGCTCACTGTAAGCTCGAGGTAATCGATGTGAACGGTCAAATCCGTTTTGTTCAACGGGCTCTTTTTGAAGGGGAACACCATGAACTAGGCGTGCTATTCGTCATGGATGAGAAAAAGCGCGGTACTGAAGTGGTTTAATTCTTGTGAAATTTAATCTAACTTAAGATGATTGCCAAATGAAAAACGAAAGGAGCCAAACATGGCTCCTTTTAATATTACCCTGCTATCTATATTGCTTTTGTAAGTGGAGCTTGATAAAACTGTTCTGGATGGGTTTCGGAAATGACTTGGATAAAAGGGTCGACGATATCAGGGTCAAACTGTGTTCCTTTGCATTTGATTAATTCTTCACAGGCATCTTTGAAGCTTTTCACTTTTTGGTATGGGCGATTCGTAGTCATCGCATCAAAGCTGTCCACTACCGTTAATATTCTAGCGAGTAATGGGATATTATTTCCTGCTAAATGATCAGGATATCCTTTACCATCATATCTTTCGTGGTGATGTCTGATAATTGGTAAGCATTCAGATAATTCCTTAATAGGCTTGACCATTTCTTCTCCCCAAATGACATGCATTTTGATCGTTTCCCATTCTTCATTTGTCAGTTTAGCTTGTTTATTTAAGACATCAGTTGGGACTTCGACTTTTCCAATATCGTGTAAAAGCGCTGCGTAGCGAACAGTCTTTACTTCTTCTTCAGGAAGTCCGATTTTTTTTGCTAATTCTTCTGCGTATCCCATTATTCTTTCTGTATGAGCATAGGTATAACGATCCTTGGAGTTAATGATCGTTAAAAAGGTCTTAATCGTTTGTAAAACATCTTCCTCTTTATTTTCAAAGGTAAAGCTTGTTTTTAATTCATCAATAACAGAGGAATAGAGATGAACTTTGTTTCGACTAGTATATTTTATTTTATAAAGGGCTTGATCGGCATGCATGATCAAGCTATCTTTGTGTTCAGCTGTATGTGGGTACGTTGATACCCCAATGGATACCGTAACCTTTTTACTTGGCATATGTTCTTTTCCGCTAAAGGGATGATTTGAAACTCTTGTCCTAATTTTTTCTGCAATCTCAATCGCTTCATTAGATTCGATATTCGGAAGGATAATCGCGAATTCTTCGCCGCCATATCGACAAATAGTACCAATTTTTGGACAGTCCAAGGATAACAACATGGCAACTTCTTTTAATAATTGATCTCCTTTTGGGTGACCAAATAAATCATTATATGTTTTAAAATAATCTAAATCTAAAAGTAGTAAGGATACCACTTCCTTTGTATCGACTTGCTCTTTTAAGGTTTCTTGGAAATATCGATGGTTATATAGTCCAGTTAATTCATCCTTTGTTGATAAATCTCTAAAATGATCAAACATTTTATAATAATTGCGATAGGAAACACCTAACGCCCACATGATGATGCTCATGAGCATTAAGCCTGTAAGACCATGTTGTTGATAAACAATCACCATCAGTAATCCGAAAGACATAATGGTAAAATAGGTTAGAACATTCTTTTTCTCTACAAACACTTTCAATAAATCTTTCGTTATGCCTCTCCCTGCAATCACTAAGTAGGTTACTAGAAGAATGACGTTTAAACAGAAATATACGACGCTATAGCCTAAAAAAGGTAGGCTTTTATTTAAATCTAACTCTCCAATTATTCCACCTAATAGTAAATAAACTTTTAATCCACATAAACTTGCAATGGAATATTGCACGGAATTAAATAAATGTGATTTAAACTTCTTTGGAATAGATATACACAAAATGGTACACATAAATGCTGATACTGCAAGTACAGCGAATTCTCCATAAACCGTACTTATTGTGAAAAATAACGGCATCACCAATGCCATATTTTCCCCAGAAGGAAGTACAATGGGGTATGTATCAAAGAAGGCGGCAAGAAAAGCAAAGGTAGAAATAATAACCCATAGATGGATATTTATCGGAAATGAAAAATGAAAAAATAAGAATAAATAGCAAAGAATACAAGAAAAAAAGTAAATATTTAATTGTAAAGCCCTCTTCTTCTCCATCGTACCACCCTAATTTATATGTTTTTTTACCATTGTTTTTTGGATAAAAAGAAACACACCTATACTTATGACAATATCTCCAAGACTGATAATGATCGGATGTGGATAGGGTGCTTGTAAATAAAAAATATCACCTAAAAAGTTAAATAGAGTATGTTCTGAAATAGCAACATGTTTTCCATACTCACCGGCAAGAAGGGCAGGTAAGTCTTCTGGAGCAAGTAAGCCGGCTGCATGAGGATCAACGGGCATTCTACCGCCATTCGCCACCATGACTATTAAATTTAATACCATCCCAAGCGCGATATAAATTAATCCCTCAAGGTGACGATTAAAGATGGTAAAGAGGAATAAGATCATATAACTAATTGTGACAGCTATAAGAAGTGCTTTAGAATAAAAGTAAATGACTAAAAATTGTGTCAAAAAGGCAAATAATATTAAATAAGCATTTTTTACCTTAATGTCTAAAAATGATTTGAAATTACCCCCGCGTACTTTACCAACTACTAAACCAACTAGCAAACTATCAATAAACATAGATACCCTCCTTTAAACAAAAGCCGGGAGAGTATCCCGGCCTCTTACCTTAATTAGATAGTGGAACCATTAGTCTAATTTGTAGCCAGAAACAGCAGTAAGAACAAACATGGTAGCGAATATTAAGAACATAAATACTTTTGTTTTCATTTTTAGTAATCTCCCTTTAATTGAATTTTAATCGTTTTCAAATGTGATATATTAGTAGTCTAGTTTCCAGGTATACATTATGGTTATGTTCTTTAATTTAACAAGTAAGGATTTTAGCAATGTGGCGGCCCCCTTTCGTTATTATTTTATAATAAGTTCCGGGCGCCGAATTTGGCAGCTGGCTGGCAATGTATAAATGATATATACATAAGCCCCTATAGCTTTGCGTCCTATCTTTTCAAATAGTTTGCCCTTAACTTTATTAATAAGATGATGAAATGGTAGAAAACTACATAAAATGCGTTGTTTTTGCGAAAAGATATAGCATTTTACAAATTAGTTCCTTATAACTAGGACAAAAGTCGCTATAAATTGATAGTAATATTTGTAAATGAAAAAGGATGTAAAATATTGTCGATGAATTATTTAAATATTTCGACAAATTTTTCGCAATAAAAAACCATTCAAAATAGGAGATTAGCATCTACCTAAATTAGAATGGTTATGTTCTTCTATTTAATTTTCTCTCTTCTGAAACCGAATCCTCGGATCCACTACAGCATACATAACATCCGCCAACAAATTACACAGAATAACCGCAACCGCTACTAGCATGGTCGTTCCCATAATTAGAGGGTAGTCACGCATGAAAACAGCAGTAATGGCTAGACGTCCTAATCCAGGCCATCCAAAAATTTGTTCAATGATGAAAGCTCCACCAACGATAATCGGTAATTGCATCGCAACGATTGTAATAATGGGTAAGAGTGCATTACGAAGAGAATGTTTAAATATCACCTTGAACTCAGAAAGTCCTTTTGCTCTGGCTGTACGGATATAATCTTGGTTAATCACTTCTAGCATACTAGAACGAATAAATCTAGTATTTCCAGCGACCATCCCAAAAGATAGAACAGTAGCCGGCAATATAAGATGCTTCATACGATCAACAAAGCTAAAATGATCATAAACTTCTCTCATACCGCTAACCGGAGTCCATTCCATTTTAAAACTGAAAAAAAGAATCGCAATAAGAGCCACAAAAAAGGTAGGTGAAGAGATTCCAAGGTAGGAATAAAAGGAAAATAGTAAATCAACAAATGAATTTCTTTTTACGGCGGAATACACGCCAATCGGAATTGCGATGATAAGTGATATAACTAGTGCCGTTACTGTTAGCCATAGGGTTGCTGGAATTCTTTCAACAATTTTATGAAAGACAGGCTGACCATCTAAAAACGAATAGCCAAAATTAGCATCCAACACAATTCCTTTCATCCAGTTAAGATATTGCATAGGGATGGATACATCTAAACCAAGTCGATTTAAAACTTGTTCTCGTTGGAGTTGGGTTGCAGCATGGGTCGCGCCAGGATCTTCGAATAACGCTAACACATCCCCAGGGGCTAAAGCCATTAACAAATACGACAGGACAGAAATAATAAATAATAACGGAATGGCTTGCAAAGCGCGTCGCACGATATAAATCCTTAGAGCCATTAGATTCCTCCTAAATCAAAATGAATGATTTAATATTTATTCGCTATTCGGGACTTTATTCCTGCTGTTGTTTGAATTTTTAAAAATACAACCTTCGCTCTTATCCACAAGGAACTTTAGTAAGTTATTCTAATTTTTCAAAAGTTATTAACGGTTAGAAATAGTTATCTACATTAGAATTGTGGATAGACCTCGAAGATAACCTGTTATCCACAGTAAGTCATTAATTTTTTCGTAAAATAATGATAATTCGCACACACTACCAAACTCCTACTTTATTGGCAACATTATCCACAAATTTGTTTTGTATTATAGGTATATTGAAAAAGCTTATTATGATATAATTTGTTAAAAATTGGCCGAAAATAGGTGAGGAAAATGACTCGTGAAACGCTGAATGAGAAAAACGATTTGATAGTGGCTGATTCACCTGAAAAAGCGGTGAGTTTCTATCATTCTTTATTCTATAGTAACTTATTTGCTGCAGCTTCCTTTAATCAGGATTTAATCATTACTCATGTGAACGAGGCTTTCTCTCTTTCATTAGGTTATTCCTCCTCTAATTTAGAGAACTGGCTTGATACACAGGCACAATTGAAACAAGCTCTTTTACGGAAAGAATTAAGAAATGGAATTTCCATTCAACAAGTGCTTACTCTTAATCATGTTCAAGGCCATAGTGTTTTTATGCGAATAACCTTGATTCCTTCTGTCGTCAATAATGAGTTGATCGGTATTGTATTATTAGGAAGCGATATTTCCCAAAAGGTAAGGGTGGAAAGCATTCATAAGCATTTAGCCTTTTATGATGACATGACAGGTTTGCCAAACCGTCGTCATTTCTTTTCTACCTTAAGTCAATACCTACAGGAAAAAGCAGCTAGGCACTCAAGTTTGCATGTGATTATCCTGAGCCTTGATAATTTAAAAGAGTTAAATACATACGGCTTTCATATTGGCGATATCGCCCTTAAACATATTGGAAGTCAGTTAACTAAAACGTACGGAAACCATTCCTTTATTGCGAGAATTAATGGAAATGAATTTGGATTAATCATAAAAAATCCTCATGTTGACGAAATAATCGACCAAATAGAAACTACCCTATACTCCCTTAATCATATTCCACATCAATTTTATGGGATGGAAACGATGCTTGAATGTAGTATAGGGATATCTAGATGGCCGAACCATGGGAATACAGCAGAGAAGTTAATTCATTCTGCAGAGAAGGCGATGTTCAAGGCGAAAGATTCCCGTCCGAAATATTGTATTTTCACAGAGGATATGAGCCCAACTTATCAATTAAAACTTGAGCAAAGAATGATAAAGGCAATCCAAAATAAAGAATTTTATTTAGTTTTCCAACCAATTGTCGAATTGGCAACAAAAAGGCTTGTCGGCTATGAGGCGTTAATAAGGTGGCAGCATCCAGAAAAAGGGATAGTACCTCCCAATGAATTTATTCCTTTTGCTGAACAAACGGGTATCATCATTGAAATTGAGAAAACGGTATTGGAGTTAGCTTGCCAGAAATTAAAAGAATTAGATGAAATTCACCCGGGCATTTATCTTTCTGTGAATATATCTGGTTTACATTTTCATCAAAAAATTGTTGATCATATTGAAGAGGCTGTTCATCAAGCAGGGGTTAACCCGATGCAATTAAAAATTGAAATTACCGAAACCTGCTCGATGAAAGATCCGGGTAATACCATTGTTAAACTGAACCAATTAAAAAAGATCGGCATTAAGGTTTCTATCGATGACTTTGGATCAGGATATAGTTCTTTGCAGTATTTAGGTAATTTTCCGGCGGATGAAGTGAAATTAGACCTTTCTTTTATCAATCCAATTACCCCACAAAAAACAACCATCATTAATGCGGTTTTATCGATCGCGAATGATTATAAAATAGAAGTGGTCGCAGAAGGAATTGAAACGGAAGAACAGCTAGAATTTCTCTCTCGTTTAGGCTGTAAATATGGACAAGGTTACTTTTTAGGAAAACCGAAAAAAATATAAAGAAAAAGGCCCATTTTTAAAAAAATGAGGCCTTTTAGCTTTTATTAATTACAGTTTGGGACTATGATGAATTCTAACTCTAACTCCAACCACCATCGCGAAATGCTTCATTTCTATGAAATTTTCTGGTCTTCATAGTCCATTCTATTAAGGGAAACAGGTAGGATGATTTCAAAGGTAGTGCCTTTATTCACTTCACTATAGACTTTCATCTGTCCTTGATGGTTTTCGATAATTTTAAAACAAACCATCAAGCCTAAACCTGTACCTTGTTCCTTTGTGGTATAGAATGGTTCCCCGAGCTTTGCGATTATTTCTTCTGGTATTCCGTTTCCTTCATCCATCACTTTGATAAAAATCTGTTTCTCATCGTACATCCCGGTTTGAACACGAATGGTACCACCATCAGGCATTGCTTCTATGGCATTTTTAATTAAATTAATAATGACTTGTTTTAACTGATTTTCCTCACATGAAATCATTGGGAGGTTTTTCATCAACTTATAGTCCATATCTACATTATTCATAATCGCTTGTGTTCCGATTAAGGTCACAACATGGCGAATGATATGATTGATATTCTTATTGCTGAATTTGACCATTTGTGGTTTGGCCAGAATTAAGAACTCCCCAACAATTAAATTAATCCGATCTAACTCTGATAACATAATGTCACAGTATTCTTTATTGTCATTCGTTTTATATTGAAGCAACTGAATAAAACCTCTTAGGGAGGTTAATGGATTTCGAATTTCATGGGCAATCCCCGCAGCTAGCTGTCCAACTAAGGATAGCTTGTCCGATTTTTGAATCAATTCTGCGGTTTGATTTTTTTGCTCTGTAATATCTCTGACCATCGTTAATAAGGCAGTTTTTCCATTGAATTTAATGACAGATGCCATTGTTTCTATATCGATAACGTCATAGTTCAAAGTGGATATTTTAAGCTCAAGTGGTGGTATGTTTCCTGGACTGGTCATGATTTTACGAATATGCTCCTGAACCATTTCATGGTAGGAGGATTGTATATAGTGAAAAATAGATTTACCAATCACATCATTCGGTGAAGTTGCTCCTAGTAATCTAAGACCTTCTTGATTAATAAACCGGATCTTACCATCTTGATGAATTACTAGTGGATCTGGAAGCAAGCTTAGTAACAACTGATTGCTGCGTTCGCTTTCTTGTAAGTCTAATTTCTTCTGATATAAATATTTAATTAAAAAAGCAAACAAGGAATACACAACAGTATTCACGGCTAAGGATATGATATTTCCCTTAATAAGATAGATTGAATTATGATCTTGATAGGTTAAAAGTAGGCTTATAAAAACAGAGCCAACCAATAAGTTGACAAAAGGGTTCGGTATTAAAAAGGCACTTATGATTAGGAAATTATAGGCTAATGAGAGAAGGGTAAAAATATCAATTTGAGAGAAAATGGTAATGAGGGTAAAAATGAGGATGGAAAAGACAAATAACGGATAGAAGAGTGGGGGACTTTTTCTAAAAAGAGAAGATAGGACAAA
The DNA here is from genome assembly GCA_035631415.1 of Pseudoneobacillus sp. Taxonomy (GTDB): domain Bacteria; phylum Bacillota; class Bacilli; order Bacillales; family Cytobacillaceae; genus Pseudoneobacillus. The sequence goes on from DASQIV010000681.1 coordinate 9,050, forward strand.
AGTCACGGAAAAAATAAAGGCGAACACATGACCGTTTAAGTCGGTCATTTCAAAAAAGACTCGGGTACCCACAATACCGCTTAGTATATGTAAAAGTAGAGAACCCTTTTTTTTAATTAAATGTGTAAAAAACAGTAGAATTTTCGAACTATGCGTCAATTTTGCTCCACTCCTAAACGAAAAACTACAAATTTACAATTTTTTCATAATTATACTCTATTCAACACAATTTTTTCAATAAGTAGATAATTTCATTGACATTCAAACAGTGGTTTGAATAAGATATATTCAAACGAATATTTGAATGTAGTTCATTAGACATAACATTGAATAAATAAAATAGAGGTGAAAAAAGTGAAAGAGCATGATATTTGTGAAATCACTTGTACAGATCATGATAAAGTAAGCGATGTGCAAAGTAAGCTTCACGCAGAACAAATTCTTGATGTAGCCAACTTGTTTAAAGCACTTTCCGATGAAACGAGAATGAAAATTGCCTATGCACTTACGTTAGAGGAAGAGCTTTGTGTTTGTGATGTTGCTAATATTGTTGGAGCAACAACGGCGACAGCTTCCCATCATTTAAGACATTTGAAAAATTTAGGATTGGCAAAATTTCGTAAAGAAGGCAAGCTCGTCTATTACTCTTTAGATGATGACCACGTTCGCCAACTTATCCATATCGCCTTTGCCCATCATCAGGAGGTGAAAAGTCGCCATGACTAATGCTGAAAGCCATCAAAGAAGTATAGAGGCCGAAAAAAATGTATACCGTGTTCAAGGCTTTTCCTGAGCTGGCTGTGCCGCTACGTTCGAAAAGAACGTCAAACACCTGGATGGTGTGGTCGATGCTAGCGTTAACTTTGGCGCCTCCAAAATTACGGTCTATGGAGAGGCGTCTGTAGAAGCATTAGAAAAAGCTGGAGCCTTTGAAAATATTAAAATTATCCGTGAAAAAGAAGAAGCTGTTAAGGAACCATTTTTTAAAAAGTACTCAGCACTGGTTGCGTCATTTTTTCTGATGCTACTAGGATATGTGGCCGTGACTGTAAATGGTGAAGATCATATGACTTCGATTATCGCTTTTGCTGCTGCGATGATCGTTGGTGGGTTGCGACTTTTTAAAGCGGGTCTCCAAAATTTAATTCGCTTTATTTTTGATATGAAAACATTAATGACGATTGCGATTATTGGTGCGGCAATCATTGGTGAATGGAGTGAGGGGGCCGTTGTCGTCATACTTTTTGCCATTAGTGAAGCGCTTGAAAAATATTCAATGGATAAAGCGCGTAATTCCATTCGGTCATTAATGGAAATTGCACCGAAAGAAGCCATCGTCCGTCGGAATGGACAGGAAATCGTCGTTCCGGTCGATGAAATCAAGATTGGTGACACTATGCTCGTTAAACCTGGAATGAAAATCGCCATGGATGGAGTCGTTCTTAAAGGATCATCTGCCGTCAATCAAGCCTATATCACTGGTGAATCTGTACCAGTTGAGAAAGACATCGATGAAGAGGTCTTTGCAGGAACGTTAAATGGTGAAGGTTTTTTAGAAGTTAATGTAACAAAGCGGGCCGAAGATACCACCATTGCCAAAATCATTCACCTTGTCGAAGAAGCTCAAGGGGAACGTGCCCCATCCCAAGCCTTCGTCGACCGCTTTGCGAAATATTACACACCAGTGATTATCGTCGTTGCTGCCCTGGTTGCAATCGTGCCACCGCTTTTATGGGGAGCAGACTGGAGCACTTGGATTTATCAAGGCCTGGCCGTGTTAGTGGTAGGCTGCCCATGCGCACTCGTCATTTCAACACCCGTAGCCATCGTTACAGCTATTGGCAATGCTGCGCGTAACGGGGTTTTAATCAAGGGTGGCGTATATTTAGAAGAAATGGGTGCCATTCAAGTGATTGCCTTCGATAAAACAGGAACGCTCACAAAAGGAGTTCCAACGGTAACAGACGTTCAATTCTTTTTTAAGGAAAATGGGACAGATGCGAAGAAGCTTGGTGGTACCACAGGGGATG
>DASQIV010000682.1:0-2448 GCA_035631415.1 Pseudoneobacillus sp.
GGTAAACCGACTTCATCAAAGACCATGTTTCTTTCAAGGCAAAACGCCAATCAAATTTCTTTGTTTTTTCTTCATATCCAGTCATCACGACCTTTTTAACAGCACTTGAAAAACCTAAGTAATCTAGTGTGAAACCTATTAAAATAGAAAAAATAGATGTAATAATCGTATAAAATAAGGCAACTTTTATTCCCATTACTGCCGTCATGATAGTTAAGATCGTTGGATCAAGTACTGGTGAAGCAAATAGGAAAATCATCACAATTGAAAAGGGAATTTTATTTTTTAACATATTCACCACTACTGGTATGGTTGAGCAAGAACAGAAAGGAGTGATGAAGGCGAATAGAATGGCCGCCAAACTCGCAAGCCATTTATTCGAACCAGATAATTTTTTTTCCAGTTTCTCATAAGGGATATAGCTTTGAAGCAAATTTATCAAAAATGATATAACAATAAAAAGTAATGTTAATTCAGCGGCAATCCACATAAAACTTTTTAATACTTCGATAAACATTTTTTATCCTCCTTACGCTTGGCAACAAGCTTGAGGGAGGATGGCAATACTATCGCAGCAGGACTGTTTAGAAATTGTTTTGTTTGCATGCTTACTCCATTTCCAAGCTTCCTTTGCATTAGCCTCAATTTCAGTTTGCTTCATTTTTAAAAGTAAAGATTGTTCATAAAAAAACATTTCAATCGCTCCATTCATCAATATATTTTGATATTTTAATCAAAAAAATTTGATTTAACAGTCGTGGTGATAAATCAAGGGAAAGTTACATGTGAGTTCTTTATCAAATTTATTTGATTTAATAATTGTATTATATTTCCTCCGTAACCAAAATGCAACCACTAAATCAAAAAAAATTGATAAATATTTTTTAAAAGCAAAATGGTCGTCAATTTGTTATTATTTATCTAAAATAGAAGAAATGATCATAAGGAAAGGTGAGACAATCAATGGGGAATAACCACCTTCATTTTAATACAACGATTGGTCGTAAAAAGCCTGAAAGCATACGAAATAAACAGCAAGCATGCCCGTTTTGCGCGAGGGAAGATTTAACAGAGATTATCGATACTGAAGGACCAATGATTTTATTAAAGAATAAGTTTCCTGTTCTAGAGAATACTTTTCAAACGGTTTTAATTGAAACAGATGACTGTCATGGAGAGATCTCTCTTTATGAAGATGAGTATGTAGAAAGATTAATGGCTTTTGGACTAAAGCATTGGATTGAAATGGAAAAGAGTGGGGAGTATAAATCCGTTCTGTTCTTCAAAAATCACGGCCCATTATCAGGTGGAACCATTGCCCACCCACATATGCAAATCATTGGTTTGTATGATATTGATTATAAAGAGAAAATTAATAAAGAGTGTTTTCAAGGAATTCTAATCGATGAAAAGGATGGAGTCGAGTTCACACTTTCCACTCAACCAAGTATTGGTTTTTATGAACTAAATGTAAGAATGACAGCCGAACATCAAATCAAATCATTTTCAAGATACATAAAAATGGCGGTATCATACCTATTAAATCACTTTCCATTTCACTGTGGAAGCTATAATTTATTTTTTTATGATTTCGATGGAGAGATATTTGTGAAGATTGCCCCGCGCTTTGTCACGACTCCTATCTACATTGGTTATAGTATCCCTCAGGTCCCCAACAACTTATCATGGATGGCAGAGGATATCAGAGAACGATTCTCTCTATGAAAAAGTATCCATTTTTACACTATTAGTTGTAGTTTGGGGAAAATAAAAATATAATTAAGTTTTGAGGCTTTGTTTTAAAAGGAGAATTATGATGACTACAAATAAAGCATCCACAACTAGACTTGATTATAATCTTGTTTTAATTTTATTCTTACTTTTTCTTGCAAGTTGTATATCGATATATAGTGCCCAAAAAACGGGGCAGTATAAAGAAAATTTCCTAATCAAACAATTTGTATGGTATTTAGTCGGGTCTGGTATTATCGCATCCGTTATAACATTAGATTCTGACCAACTTAAAAAGCTTTCGTGGTATGCATATGGATTTGGCCTGTTTTTATTAGGTTTCCTCCTTATTGCACCAGAAAGTATTGCACCGGTTATTAATGGAGCGAAAAGTTGGTATAAGGTTCCAGGACTAGGTTCACTTCAGCCATCCGAATTTGTTAAGGTTTTTATTATTCTAGCATTGGCAAGAGCCATTGTGGAGCATCATCAAAAGTATCGGGTTAAAACCGTTCAAACGGATTTATGGTTAATGGCCAAATTAGGACTTATTACGATGTTTCCGTTACTCCTTGTCATGCAACAGCCAGATTTAGGAACATCACTGGTTTTTATAGCCATATTATTAGGAATGCTTTTTATCTCTGGTGTTTCTTGGCGAATATTAGTACCAATTTTTAGTGTTGGCTCGGTGATTATCGCAACAATCTTCTACTT